>NZ_JBHXWI010000030.1:0-126430 GCF_042671975.1 Rhodococcus sp. NPDC127593
TCTCGATCATGCTCGCAGCATTCTGCACACTCAGCGCCATCTGCGCATACCGGATCGGCGACAACCGCACCGTCGACCTCAGCGACGCATGACACCCCGCCCACACCCCTCCTTGAAAGGTGACCGAGAATGAAACAGTCCACGTCGACGAGTGGTTCTGGTCGAACACTTGCAGAAAAGGTCTGGTCGCGGCACGTGGTTCGCCCGGGGCTCAGTCAAGAACCAGACCTCCTGTACATCGATCTCCATCTCGTGCACGAGGTCACCAGCCCGCAAGCGTTCGAAGGCCTTCGCCTTTCCGGTCGCACAGTTCGACGACCAGACCTCACGATCGCCACAGAAGATCACAACGTTCCCACTGTAGACATCCTTGCTCCGATCGCCGACCCGATCTCCGCGACACAGGTTGCAACGCTGCGTCGTAACTGTGAGGAGTTCGGCATCAAACTGTTCTCGATGGGACACGAGGGACAGGGCATCGTGCACGTCATCGGTCCACAACTTGGACTCACTCATCCGGGAACTACCGTGGTCTGTGGCGACTCACACACCTCCACACACGGTGCCTTCGGCGCACTCGCCTTCGGCATTGGAACGTCGGAGGTCGAACACGTCCTCGCTACCCAGACCCTGTCGATCCGGCCCTTCAAGACCATGGCCGTCGAGATCGAGGGAGAATTGCCTCCCGGCGTGACCAGCAAAGATGTCATCCTCGCCGTCATCGCCCGGATCGGTACCGGCGGCGGTGCCGGATACGTCCTCGAATACCGAGGCGAGGCGGTGAGGAAGATGTCGATGGAAGCGCGGATGACCATGTGCAACATGACGATCGAGGCGGGCGGTCGAGCGGGGATGGTTGCACCCGATGACACCACGTTCGCATACCTTCGCGGCCGCCGATACGCGCCGAGCGGCCCCGATTGGGATCGAGCGGTCGAGACGTGGCGGGAGCTACACACCGACGACGACGCCGACTTCGACCAAGTCGTCTACATCGACGCGTCCTCGCTGACGCCGTTTGTCACCTGGGGCACCAACCCCGCGCAGGGGCTTCCACTCGAATCTGTCGTACCCGATCCAGCGGACATGACGGACGAGCGTGAAGCAATCTCGGCCCGCAAGGCCCTCGACTACATGGGTCTATCGCCAGGGACCCCGTTGCGCAACATCGGTATCGACGTCGTCTTCATTGGATCCTGCACCAATGCCCGCATCGAGGATCTGCGTGCCGCCGCGTCGGTGCTCTCCGGCCGACGGATCGCCGACTCCGTCAGGATGCTTGTCGTTCCAGGCTCGATGTCGGTCAAAGCGCAGGCCGAAGAGGAAGGCCTCGATCGAGTGTTCACCGACGCGGGCGCGGAATGGCGTGCGGCCGGCTGTTCGATGTGTCTCGGCATGAACCCTGACCAGCTTTCACCAGGACAGCGCAGCGCGTCCACGTCCAACCGAAATTTCGAAGGGCGCCAGGGCAGGTCTGCCCGTACCCATCTGGTCTCACCGCTCGTGGCAGCCGCAACGGCGGTGCGCGGAACGCTTTCCTCGCCGACCGACCTCGTCCCCCTAAACCACGCCGAAACTCACCGACCGATCCGCGTCGGATAGGTCCAGGAGACAAGATGCACGCCTTCACCACCCACACCGGAGTCGGAACACCACTACGCGCGTCCGACGTCGACACCGACCAAATCCTCCCCGGTGAATATCTGAAAAGAGTCACCCGCACCGGATTCGAGGACGCGCTATTCGCCACCTGGCGATCGGACCCAGGATTCATCCTCAACGTCGAGCCCTTCTCTCGCGGTAGCGTGCTCGTCGCCGGTCCCGACTTCGGAACCGGATCGTCCCGCGAACATGCGGTGTGGGCACTGATGGACTATGGGTTTCGAGTCGTGATCGCGTCCCGTTTCGGTGAAATCTTCAAGGGAAACGCATCAAAGGTGGGGCTCCTTGCCGCGACTGTCGAACAGGCTGACGTCGAACTGCTGTGGAGCACGCTCGAGCACAGTCCGGGTACGGAACTGACGGTCGATCTTGGTGCGCGCCTGATCACTACGAATGATCTGACTGTGCCGTTCACCATCGACGACTACACCCGGTGGCGTTTGATCGAGGGCCTCGACGACATAGGATTGACTCTTCGACACGAGTTCGACATCGCCACGTTCGAGGCGAGCCGATCGACCTACACACCCGCTATCCGGCGGTGGTAATTCTGCACGGCATCAGGTGCCGAACTCCCCGTAGTAGAGCTGATCCAGCTGCGGACACCGTTTTGATTTAACAGACGGATACTTGCCGGACCCCCCACTTCGAAGGATCAATCATGTCTGGGCTTGATACGCCTCTCACCCCACTTCGTTTCCTCGCTCGGGCCGCGGAGGTACACCCGAACAAGACCGCAGTGATCGACGGCGATCGCACATGGACGTACGCCGAATTCGTGGCCGATGTCACCCAACTCGCGCACGCCCTACGCGCCTCGGGAATCCGTGTCGGCGACCGGGTGGCCTATCTTGCATCCAACAGCGCCGAAATGCTGTTCGCCCATTTCGCCGTTCCGCTGACCGGCGGCATCCTCGTCGCGATCAACACCCGGCTGTCCGCCGAGGAGATCACCTACATCTGCGATCACTCCGAGGCCAAAATCCTCATCGGTGACGCCGCACTTCTGCGGGGGCTCGGCGAACACCCGAATCTCGCCACCGTCGCAGAGATCGTCGAAACCCCAAGCCAGGACGGCACCTACGAGCAGGTTCCCGGCACCACCAGCTATACGGGGCTATTGACCCGCGGCGCCGGCGAAGACATCCCGTGGGAAGTGGACGACGAGACGCGCACCATCGCGATCAACTACACCTCCGGCACCACCGGCCGCCCCAAGGGTGTCATGTACACCCACCGGGGCGCCTACCTCAACGCGCTCGGCGAGCTGCATCACCAGCGATTCGCGCTCGATACCAGGTACCTGTGGACCCTGCCGATGTTCCACTGCAATGGCTGGTGCTCGGCCTGGGCGGTCACCGCAGCTGCGGGCACCCACGTCTGCCTGCGTGCGGTCCGCGGCGACGCGATCTGGACCCTGATCGACACCGAGCACATCAATCACATGGCCGGCGCACCCACCGTGCTTTCGCTGCTGGCGTCGGCACCTCAAGCGCACCCACTCGCGAACCCGTTGCTGATCGTTACCGCCGGCGCACCGCCGAGCCCGACGACAATCGATGAAATCCGGTCCCTCGGAGCCACACTAGTGCATGTTTACGGTCTCACTGAAACCTACGGGCCGTACTCGGTCTGCGAGGAAAAGCCCGAATGGGCCGACCTCGACCCCGGGCAGCAATCCCGTCTCCTGGCCCGGCAAGGCGTCGGCTTCCTCACCGCGGACCACCTGCGGGTGGTACGCGAGAAGCCGGCCGATGACGGCAGCCTCACCGATGTGGACTCCGATGGCGTCGAGATGGGCGAAATCGTCATGCGCGGCAACAACGTCATGAAGGGTTACTACCGCGACCCCGCCGGCACCGCTACCGCCTTCAGAGGTGGATGGTTCCACTCCGGTGACCTCGGGGTCATGCACCCCGACGGATACGTGCAGCTACTCGACCGCGCCAAGGACGTCGTGATCTCGGGCGGAGAGAACATCTCCACCATCGAGGTCGAACAAGCGCTGATGAGTCATCCCGCCGTCGCCGACGTAGCTGTCATCGGGGTTCCCGACGAGAAATGGGGAGAACGGCCCAAAGCATTTGTCGTCCTCAATCCCGGTACCGAAAGCAACACCGAAGAACTTGTTGCACACGTCAAATCGAGGATCGCCTCGTACAAGGCTCCCCGTTCGGTCGAGTTCCTCGTCGAATTGCCCAAAACCTCAACAGGCAAGACCCGCAAGAACGAACTTCGCGACTCCGAATGGGACGATACCGAAAGTCATATCCAAGGCTGAAATAAGCAAATCACCACGACCGAATACCCAAGACAGAGAGAAACCGAGAAGTGCACCGTTGGCGTGATCGACAACGCTCCGCAGCTCGTGCCGCCGCCCAAGCTCGGGGCAAAGTTCGACACCGACCACTGTCCCGTGTCCAGCGTTGACCGACGACGAAGGGCACGCCCAGCAAGTGACCGAGTGACGACGCCGCCTCCCGTAATGGTCGAGCACACCAGCCAGCCGATCCTTCTATGCGGCCGCAGTTGTCATGTTCCGAGCGCACACGACACCCCCGCCCTGCCCTCTTCGTCGAGGTCGCGTGCTGTCGCCGCTGAACCGCACGCCAATCTCACCGACACTCGAACGTGCCGAACCGTCAAGTCGAGCCAACCCGCCGTAGGTCACACATGGTTAGCTGAACCCGTGACAATCGATAGATTTGACAACACATTGAAGACGAACGATCGGAATGCGCTCGAGGCTCCTCCGGACATGGTCTCCGCTCCCGGTTATCTCCTGCGGCGGCTTTACCAGGCCTACCAGTCGGCATGGCTGAAACATGTCGATCCGGTCGCTACCGGACCTCAGGCCGCCGTACTGATGGCCATAAGGAGTAACCCTGGCGTCGAGCAGGGAGCTCTCGGAGCATCAGTCGCCGTCGACCGATCAACTATGGCAAGCATCGTCAAGCGCCTTGTGGAACGGGGCTGGCTCGAGAGGAAAAGGCCCGCCGAAGATGGGCGTAAACGACTGCTATTCCTCACCGCCGCGGGCTATGAGTCAATCGACGCGATTGTCCGACGCGCCCAGGAGCTCGACATCCTTCTCATGGAGGGATATGGGCCCCTCGGCCAAGAACTGATTGTCGACCTACTTAGGTCTTTGGCAAGCCGATGGGAGACGATCGCCGAGGACTGACGTCGTCGAGACCCGTGGCGGCTATATCCCATGACCTTCACCGACCACCTCGCCGACGAGGGCATCCGGCCGTCGATCGGTTCGGTTGCCGATACGTATGGCAACGGCCTGATGGAGTGCGTGATCGGGCTCTACAAACCGAGTGCATCCGCACCTCGGTCTTCCACAGCGAGCCCTACTGGACCATCGGCGACGCTGGGTCGACTTGGTGTCTAGAACGATATGACCACTTTGCCGAAGTGCTGGCCCTTTTCCAGGTATTGCAGGGCTTCCCTCAATTGTTTGAACGGGAAACTTCTGTCGATGACCGGTTTCACGTTGTGTAGATCAAGCGCCCTCATCAGGTCTTCCGTCATTTCGCGAGAGCCGACAGGAATGGTTGCGACACGAATTTCGCGCTCTGTTGCGGCGGCCGATGAGAATTCCCCACTCAAGTTCCCGACACTCCCGACATAGCCCCCATCTTTCGTCGCACGCATCGACTGTCCGATCGTCGCCGCACCCACCACGTCCAGTACGAGATCGACGCCGCGACCGTTGGTCAGCCTCAGAACCTCTTCTTCCCAATTAGAGTTCTTCTTGTAATTGATACCGTCGCTGGCACCCATGTCGATCAGTCGCTGGAGCTTCGCGTCGTCGCTGGAGGTTGCTATCACACGCGCGCCGCTCATCAGTGCGATTTGTAAACCCAACACCGAAACGCCGCCACTGCCCATGATCAGGACGGTATCGCCAGTCTTGACTTGGCCGACATAAACTAATGCCTGCCAAGCCGTAGCGCCGGCACAAGGCAGGCACGCAGCTTCCTCATAGGAAAGCGATGCGGGGATCGGGAGTATGTCTTCCTGATCATAAACCGCATACTGGATGGCCGTACCGTCAACATCGGCAGACTTCGCTTTCCAGCCCCGTCTATCCTTCGTTGAGGGACCGCTGTACCAGCCTTCCATGTAAATCGGGAGAACTCTGTCACCGGCCTTGAATCGACTGACCTCGACTCCGGTTTCGATCACCTGCGCAGACCCATCGGACAGAGGCACGATGGGCAAATTGGGCTTCACAGCGTAGACGCCTTTGAGGATTTTGAGATCGCGGAAGTTAAGCGAAGCAGCTTTCATCTCGACCAAGATCTGCGTCGTGCGCACTGACGGAACCTCGCGCTCGATTTCGACAAGTCCGTCATAACCTATTTCAGTGAGAACAAATCCTTTCGCAACGCGTTTGTCTGTCATCTGACTTTTCCAACCCCTGTGTGCTTCCGGTTGGGCGTAGCGTTGCTGAAATCAGCATCGGTATCGAGAATGATGTCCATCTGTCCCAGCCGTTTGTGTTGGCTGGAGATGCGCGGGCCGGTGGCCGCATCCCCGCCGACGGCACCGTTGGCCCTGCAGATATCCGACAAGCCGTTCTCCGTACACAGCGACGCCTGGTGGAGTGCAGTCAATCGCACAGGGCTGTAACAGCAAGCGCAATAGTCGTATTGATGGAAACAACAATCCTGCCACGGGCTCGCTTGCGGATGTGCATGTTCGTGCCCACAGACAACGTGTCCTCACCAGTGGCCGGTGTGGTCACCGGCGACGCACGTCGTACAGGGCGGTACCCACGGCGGCGACTGCGGATCCCCGTGGGACGGGTGGTTGGTCATCCGACCCGTGACCGCCGCCCGCCGCCTGCGCCGCAAACGCCGAGCAAGGCGCTGATGCGGGCCGACTCCCGCGTTCTATGGGAACAATCTCTGTTGGCCGGCCCGGATCTGTCGATGACCGTGCGGATGAGGCGACCGATTCCCATCTCCAGATGTTTTCTGGGGTAGGTTCTTCGGGCCGAGCAAACCACTGCCTTTGTTACACAGCGGAAACTGCTTCCTCGGACACGTAGCGGTTCTCGAGAGCCCGCACATCCTGCAAACCAACCACAGAAGTGAAATCCTCGAAGCTCGGAAGTCCAGCCAACGACGCCGCCGTAGGCGTGCCGTGTTCCTTCAGGTCCGCCAGGTAGGAACGTGCACGCGCGGTTGCTGCGAGCAGGGTTCCAATCGGATAAATGACCATTGCAAACTGAAGTTCCCGCATTCGCTCGAATGTGAGAGGGGGCGTTTTCCCGCCTTCGACCCAATTGAAAACAAGAGGCATCTCGGTTGCGAGTTCTCCGGCCAGTCGCTCGATGTCTGGCTCGCTGGTCGGTGCCTCGACAAACAATGCGTCAGCGCCGGCTGCATGGTATGCCCTAGCTCGCGCGATTGCGGCGTCCACACCGTCGACTGCGATAGCGTCGGTACGTGCGATCAGTACCGTGTCCGGATTGCGCCGTGCGTCCACGGCGGACTGAATCTTGCCGATCATCTCGCCTGCCGACACGAGTGCCTTGCCGCTCATGTGCCCGCACTTCTTCGGGTTCACCTGATCCTCAAGCTGAATCGCAGCAGCCCCGGCCTGTTCATAGACACTCACAGTCCGAGCTACGTTGACGACATTTCCGTATCCGGTGTCAGCATCAGCGATGACAGGGATATCGACGGCGGAGACCAAGCGACGTGTTTGATCAGCCATTTCGGTTCCAGTCAGCAAGCCGACATCCGGCATCCCCAGCAGCGACGCCGTCGCACCGAAACCGGTCAAGTAGACAGCGTCGAATCCCGCAAGTTCGATCAACCGCGCCGTGAGTCCGTCGTATGCGCCGGGCGCGATCACGGGTCCAGTTCGCGGTGCTTCCTCGAGTGCCTGTCGCAACCGACGAGGCGCCGGTACCGTTTCCCGACTCAACATATTGGCCATGCTGTTCCCTTTCGCTAGATGTATTGCACGCATTGGAATTTGACGCGGAATAGATTGGGGCGAGCAACATCGCCACGCCGTGGATCAGGGCATCGAGATGACACGACACGCTTTGCGACGGACCGGTCTGCCGATGGACAAGAGCTGACCTCTCTGCCAGTCAACGAGATACGCGGCCGTCAATCGCGTCGCGTGCCCGTGACACGCCCTCGTTCACGTCTGGCACTGTTTGCGGTACTAGCCTTCAAGGCCGGACAGGGCGTCAACCCTGGCGATGGCCTCATCCAGATGGCATACATCCGCATACTTCGCATCGAGGTCGCGGAGGTTCGACTCGTGCAGCTCCGGACTCCGGTCTGCACACGTCTCGCGAACCACCTGGGGCCTGAAACCGTGGTTGAGGGCATCGGTGGCCGTAGCCCGCACGCAACCGGATGTGGATACGCCGCCGACCAAGACGGTGTCGACGCCGGCAGTGTGCAGAGTCGACGCCAAGGACGTTCCGAAGAAGGAACTCGCATAGTTCTTCGTTATGCGCACGTCTCCGGGTTCGGGCTGCAGCACGAGTTTGCCACCGCGCTCGGGAGCACCCTTTGCGAATGCGGCCAGTCCCGGCACTTTCTTGCCGAACAGGCCCGCGTCCGACATTGTCTCGTCGTACCTGACGTCCGTCCAGACGATGGGAAAGCCCGCTCGACGCATGACACCGACGAGCGTTTCCGTCGCTTCGACCACTGCCTCCATCCCGGGCAGCGAGAACATGCCGTCCGCATCGGTGTATGCATGCACGAGATCCACGACGATGAACGCCGGACGGCGCCCCCATCCCACCCGCCCGGAGAAGGGCGCGGTGAGCGAAACAGTTGCGGCACTTTCGGTCCGGGTCACGACACGGCCTCCGCTCTGGACGGCCGGCTCAGCAGCATCTGAGCCTGCTTCTGTAGTGCTTCGGGATGCAACGGGAGCTCATTGAACTCCGATTCCAGGGCATTCGTGACCGCATTCGCCAGGCATGCGCCGGCCGCGATGGTTCCACCCTCGCCGACTCCCTTCGCACCGATGATGCCGTCCGGCGCAGGGACCGGAAGATGCCGGACGGTGACGTTCGTCAGCTCGCTCGCCGTCGGGATCAGGTAGTCCATGAAGGACCCGGCCAGGGGCTGTCCCTCACTGTCGTACTGGAACGACTCGTAGAGAGCCCCGGCGATACCCTGGGCGATGGCCCCCTTGGTCTGCCCTTCGACGACAAGAGGATTGATGACCCGACCACAATCTTCGGCCACGACCCAGTCGAGAATCTTCACGAAGCCTGTCTCCGGATCCACCTCCACGCGGCAGGCGTGTGTCGCGTACGAGTACAGGACGGTCTCAGCCTCATACGTCCGGCCGAGCGTGAAGCGCCCCTCCGGCGCCTTGGCTGCCAAGCTCCGAACAGATTCGGACACCGTCGGGTCATCGACCACGAAGACCAGACCGGACCGGATCTGCAGGCGATCAACCGGAACATCGAGCAGTGCCGCCGCGTCCTCCAGTAGGCGACCCTTGAGTTCCTCGCCGGCCTTGACGATCGCCCCGGAGGTGACCGACGCACTCCGCGAGGAGCCGGTTCCTGTTCCGTCCACCTCGCCGGAACCCGTGTCACTCTGGATCACATCGATGTCGTCGTAGTCGAGCCCACTGGCGTCGGCCAGGACCTGCGAATAGGTCGTGGCACTGCCCTGTCCGATGGACGGGCTCGATGTCCAGATCTTGGCCCGCCCGTCCTGCCCGAGGCTGAGCTGGCAGCTGTCCCATCCCTTCATCGCCGTCATGCCGCGCTGCTTGAAGAGCTTGGAATTGTTCCCTGTCCACTCCACGTAGGTGGAGATGCCCAGGCCCAGGATCTTCCCGTCGTCACGAGCCGCCGCCTGCTCTGCCGCGAAGTCGTCCACACGCAGCATTTCGGCAGCCGCCTCGAGAGCAGCCGGGTAGTTACCGCAGTCGTACTTCTGGTCCGTGACCGTCGTGTAGGGAAGTTCCTCCGGCGTGATCAGGTTTCGCCGGCGGATCTCGACGGCGCTGATCCCGACCTCCTTGGCGAGGATGTCCATGATCCGTTCGTGGATCAAATTGGCGACGGGTAGTCCCACGCCACGATATGGTCCCGCCGGGCAGGTGTTCGTGGTCACGGCACGGCCGCGGGCACGATAGTTCGAAAGACGGTAGGGGCCCGGGGTCATGGCAAGCACCCCGGCCGTCTCGAGTACGTGTGTGATCGGGAAGACCGAGTACGCTCCGCCATTGCCCAGGGAGTCCAACTCGATCGCGAGCAAGTTGCCGTTGGCGTCCGCCGCAGCACGAACCTTGACCTCGAAGTCGCGTGCGTGCGCAGAGGCGATGAGATTTTCCGCACGGTCCTCGACCCACTTGACGGATCGATCGAGCTTGACGGCCAGCCAGGCCACCACGAGCTCCTCGGGGGAGACCACGCTCTTGAGCCCGAACCCACCTCCGATGTCGGGGCACTTGACTCGCACCCGGAACCCGAAGAGGTCCCTGACGCATTCCATGAGCGCATGCGGGAACTGGGTCGAGGACCAGAGCACGACTTCACCGTCGTCGACGTACGCCGCTGCACCGCGCCCCTCCATCGGCGACGGAACAACCCGGGGGTGCCGGAAGACGCGCTCGACGACATGGGCGGCCTCGTCGAAGGCCCCGTCCGGGTCACCCACTTCGATCAGGCGGTCGAAGAGCACGTTCGAGGTGATCTCCTCGGACTCGTGCAGGATCGGCTTGGCCGGGTCCAGCGCATCGGCAATGTGGCTCACGACCGGTAAGGGTTCGATGTCGACGTCCACCTGACCGGCGGCATCTTCGGCGATGTAGCGGGAGGTCGCCACGACCGCGGCGATAGGTTCGCCCACGTAACGCACCCGCTCGTGCGGGAGAATGGGACGCGGAGGCTTGCTCGCGTTCGCGACAGGCGTCACCAGGTCGGGGACGTCGCCGAGGTCTTCGCGCGTGAAGACACCCACCACTCCTTCCATGGCTGCGGCATGCTCGCTCCGGATTTCCTTGATGATGCCGTGCGCGATGGTGCTCCGCACATACACGACATGGAGTACGTCGCCGGGCAACCGGACATCGTCCAGGAAGGTTGCGGTACCGGTGAGGAGTGGGCGGTCTTCAACGCGAAGTGTTGCCCGTCCCACCATCCCCGAGGGTTGTTCAGGACTGGCATTCATGACATCAACTCCGACGAAACCTGTTCGGACGGAAGGTTATCCGTGGACCCGGTCGGGTTTCGGGTTGCACGCAACGTGTCGAGAGCCTGTGTCACCGCCTTCACGATGCTCTCGTATCCGGTGCACCTGCAGAGGTTGCCCGAGAGTGCCTCGCGAATTTCTTCCTCGGTGAATTCCTTGTTCTCGAGGAGCAGCGGCTGCAGGGCCATCAGGAAACCTGGCGTGCAAAAGCCACACTGAAGCGCATGATTCTCGTGGAAGGCCTGTTGGAGCACGGTCCAGTCGTCGTCTGTGCCTGCCACGGCCTCGACCGTTCTGACGTGGCAACCTTCGGCCTGGACTGCGAACATCAGACACGACCGAACGGGCGAGCCGTCGACCTCCACCGTGCACGCGCCACACACGCCGTGCTCGCACCCGACATGGGTGCCGGTGAGCCCGGCTTCGTGCCTGATGAAATCCGATAAAAGCGTCCGCGGCTCGACTTCTGCAGTGAAGTCTTTGCCGTTCAAGCTAGTGGTCATGGCGCGGAGTTGCATCGCGGCCCTCCTTTGCTCTTTCGACTGCTTTGTTTATTGCCCGGCGCACGACCACCCCGATGAGTGATCGTCGGTACTCGGCGGAGCCGTGAAGATCTCCCGAGGGTTCGCTGGCTTCGCGCGCAAGTTGAACAGCCGCCTCGACAGCAGCATCGTCGATGCCACTACCTGTCAGGCGTTCCTCGGCTCGGGGGACCCGCAGCGGTGTCTGCGCCGCCCCGAGAAGCGAGATCCTGGCGTCCGAGCAGGTGCCCTGTTCGTCGACCGTGAGGACGACGGCTGAACCGGCAAGGCCGAAGTCGCCGTTCCGTCGTGAGATCTCTTCGAATGCGTACCCGTGACCGGCAGGGAGCGGAGGTACACGGACCTCTACGAGTAGTTCGTCCGGCTCCATGGCGGTAGTCATCGTTCCCACGAAGAAGTCCTGCGCGGGGATGCACCGCTCGCCCCGGCTGCTGGAACGCGCCACGATGGTCGCATTCAGGGCGGTCAATGCGACCGGCAGCTCGGCAGCCGAATCGGCGTGCGAAACACTGCCACCGATTGTTCCCCTGTTTCTGATCGCGGCGTGCGCCACCCAGTGGACGGCCTCCTTCAACAGGGGCCATCGGCGCTCGATCAGCCTGGACTTCTCGAGAGTGGCGTGCCTGGTCAGGGCACCTATGTGCAGATTTCCGTCAACGGATCTGAGGTACGCGAGATCAACCAATCTATTGATGTCGATCAGGCGCTCAGGCGACGCCAATCGGAAATTCAGCACCGGGATGAGGCTTTGGCCCCCGGCAAGGATCTTCGACTCATCCGGATCCTCAGCGAGCATACGGAGCGCTTCGTCAACGCTGTCCGGCCGCAGGTAATCGAACCTCGAAGGCTTCACGAGCCCGCACCCCGCATTCGTTCCTCGCCCCGAACCGCGCGGATCGCACGCCAGATCAAGTAGGTGAACAAGGCTGTCCCTCCGAAGGTACCGAGTGGGAGAATGACCCGCTTCAACCTGGGGTCGATGACAGTCTTCGCGGCCCCAGGCGCCACCGCAAGTGCTGCCGGGTTCTGAGGCGCTGCAGCGCCGGGAGCCGGCCAGGTTCTACCGGTGTCCTCGCCGAGCAGCGCAACGGCGCTGGTGCCGAATGCCGAGAGCCTGTCGGAGACGGTCCGCTCGATCTCCGCGTAGGAGCGGCGGTTGCCGATTCCTGCCATGCTGAGACAGGAATTCATCACGAGCGCAGTTCCCTCGCCCTCAACGGTTACATCCAGATCCACGATCAGAGACGCAAGGCCCCGTCCATCGACCTGACGCGCCTGCGCCTCGTACCGCAGACTGCGTCCATCCTGGTCGAAATCGATGAGGCGCAGCCCGAACTGATAGATGGCCACCGTTGCTGGGTCGTCGCTGGTGAAAGTGCCCCGCAGCAGTTCATCAGCGTCGCCGGTTTCGAACCTCACGTCAGGCACGCACTCGGCCAGAAACTCTCGGTCGGCGAGAGCGTTGAGCGCCTGGTCGCTCGACACAGGCAATGTCGCATGAAACGGAGTGATCATTCGTCCTGCAATCTCGCAAGAGCCGGGCGGTCCCCCTTGCTGAAGACATACGCCGGGGACATCGGTTCGTGCCTTCCGTTCCAGAGCCACTCATAGGAGACGTCCGACTCTCCCTCGAATCTTGCCAGCTTCTCATCCCGGAGCTCCTGCTCGGGTCCGTCTGGCAGTTGGTACAGGTGGGCGTTCTGCGCCGAAGCCTCCTGCACCATCCCCGCCCGCTTGGCGCGCTTTGCGCCGTAGCGCAGCAGAGCAGCCGAGATCTGGTCCTTGTCGACGACGGCGAGTTCCTCTGCGAGCACGGCCGCATCCTCGATCGCCTGCGAGGCACCCTGAGCCTGGAACGGCACCATCGCATGTGCGGCATCGCCGAGGAGTCCGACATGCCCCTGGACCCAGACCGGATTGCAACGGTGCGCGAAGAGGGCCCACTTGAGGATCGGCCCCTCGGCCTTCTCCAGGATCGAAGCGATCCGCGAGTCCCAGTCGCCGAATGCCCTGATGAATTCCTCGGCTGTCGTCTCTTCGGTCCAGCCCTTGTCCAGATTCACATCACTGGAGAGGGCCGCGGCCACGTTCAGGTACTCACCACCACGGATGAAGTAGTGAACCAGATGCCGACCAGGGCCGTACCACATTGTCGAATGGAAGCTGTCCCACAGGAAGCGGGTAGCGGGGTCCGCCTTCAACTTCTCACCCGGGACCATCGCCCGGAACACCATCTGCCCGGAGAAGAGGAGGTCCTCCTCTTCGCTCATACCCATGGCGGCACGCACGCGTGAATGCACTCCGTCAGCCCCGATGAGGACATCACCCTCGTATCTGCGGCCGTCCTCGGTGATTGCCACCGGAAGCGCCGGGTTCGACTGGTCGGCGGTGGCCACCTTCGAGTTCGTGTGCAGGTCGACAACGGGTCCGGGCAACGTGGGATCCGAGCACACATCGACGAGCATCTGGTGAAGGTCCGCGCGGTGGAAGTGCCAGTACGGCGCCCCGAACTCTTGCCACAGGGTGTCGCCGAGCGGCCGACTGGCGAGGATCTTGCCGTCACTCCACCGTCGACGCACCTGACTGGTGGGTTCCGTCTTTATCGCCTCGAGCTGGGGCCGCAGTCCGGCGTTGATCAGGATTCGGCTCGCGTTGGGCGCGGTCTGGATGCCGGCACCGACCTCCCCGAGTTCGTTGGCCTGCTCCAGCACGGTGACCTTCATGCCGACACTGCGCAGCAGGTAGGCGGCGGTGAGACCACCGAGGCCTCCGCCCGCGATAACGACTCTGTGAATATGGTTACTCAATGGAACCTCCTGAAACAAGGTGGGTGCCGTGCCGAGGTTCTGATGACTACCTCCTTGGACGACTATCTCACCTAGATAGTACGCACACTGATGAGTTTCGCAATAGATGTCCCGACACTCGCCATCCTTGAACGAAAAACCCCACCCCTCCACTCTCTCCGCGTCGCGCAGTTCACCGAGCTGAAACACGCCTCACAGTGCGGAGACTTCGAGCAGGCCTCCATACCGCTTGACAAAACATTGACGGCAAACAAACATCGGGTCCAATGCGATAGTCCGTGTACGAATTACTACCTCACGAGAGGGGTCTTCACGATGAATCCGACTGCCTTCAACGAGCTTTGCCTGGAGGAACTGAAGCTTTGCGGAGTGAACGAATCAGAGACGATCGCCGTTCTGACGCGCGGTGACGAGAGGACCGCGTACGCAGACTCCTTCATGTGGGCGGCGCAGCGTCTGGGCGCCCAGACGTACCACTTGCGCTTGGCGGCCCCCAGCGACCCGGCTGGTGCCTGGCAGGTCGGCGACGTGGGGCTCGGCTCCAACCCGCTCGCCGTGGACGCATTGAAGAAGGCCGACATGGTCGTCGACTGTGCGCTGATGCTTTTCAGCCCCGAGCAATTCGAGATCCAGGGCGCGGGCACACGCGTCCTTTCCGCGATCGAGCCTGTGCCGGTCCTGGCACGTCTCTTCCCGACGCACGAACTGCGAGACCGCGTCGAGCTCTCCCAGAAGTACCTGGCGGAGGCGAAGTCCCTTCGTATCACCAATGACCTCGGCACCGATGTCACCTACCGCCTCGGAAAGTACCCGGCGATGGCCGAGTACGGCTACACGGACACCCCCGGCCGCTGGGATCACTGGGGCTGCGGGTTCGCCTTCACCGGCGCCGACGACGACGGCGTGGACGGCACAATCGTGCTCAGCCCGGGTGACATCATCCACCCCTTCGACACCTACGTGCAGTCGCCGGTCAAGTTCACGATCGAGAATGGCTTCATCGTGGACATCCGGGGAGTCGACGGTCATTCGAGCCTCGATTCCGACTTCGTCAAGGCACATATCGACGGTTTCGCCGATCCGCGTGGCTTCGGCATGAGCCATGTGGGTTGGGGACTCGACGAGCGCGCGCGCTGGCATGGGATGGTGCAGGATCCCAACGTGATCGGGGTCGAGACCCGTTCGTACTATGGCAACGTAATGATCTCCACCGGGCCCAACAACGAGCTCGGCGGCCCCAACGACACGCCGTGCCACATGGACATTCCGATGCGCAACTGCTCGCTGTACCTCGACGACGAACTGATCGTCGACAAAGGCGACCTCGCGGTCACTGAGCTCCGGCCCGCGTCGCGCCGCTGACACGACAAGACCCAGGAGAGCATCATGGAACTGACCAACACGTTCACTATCGAAGCGCCGATCGACGATGTGTGGAGGGCGTTCAACGATCCGGAGTTCGTCGCACCCTGCTT
Organism: Rhodococcus sp. NPDC127593; assembly: GCF_042671975.1. NCBI lineage: Bacteria > Bacillati > Actinomycetota > Actinomycetes > Mycobacteriales > Nocardiaceae > Rhodococcus > Rhodococcus sp. NPDC127593. The sequence goes on from NZ_JBHXWI010000030.1 coordinate 15,696, forward strand.
CCCGGGCGCAGACCTGACCGAGTACACAGGTGACTCGTTCACCGGGGGTGTGCGAGTCAAACTCGGCCCCGTCTCGCTGAAGTACAAAGGCGCCGGGGTCTACATCAAGCGTGACGAGCCGAGCCGACGCCTGGTGATCGAGGCTGAGGGGCGAGACACCAGCGGCAATGGATCCGCGCGCGCGGTCGTCACAGGCTCCATGGAGTCCGCCGGTGCCGCGCGGACCAATGTCACCATGGTGACCGATCTCAACATCACCGGACGGCCGGCGCAGTTCGGCCGCGGCATCATGTCGGACGTCGCCGACAAAATCATCGGCCAGTTCGCCGCACGATTGGCCGACAAGCTCAATGGGGCCACGGGCGAGCCGGGAGCCTCATCAAGTGCGTCGGAGGAAGCGGATTCGCTCAACATCCTCGGCGCTGCGGCCGGCCCGGCGCTCCGTGTGGCTGCGCTGGCGACGCTGGCGACAGTGGTGATCGCCCTCGGGTACCGACTCGTCCGTGGACGGGTCCGAAGTTGAGGCACCAGGTGGGGCTGCTGGGTCTGACTCCGTATCACCGACCTTGGTGGTCGTCGACGCGGCGAGACGAGTCCGAGCCGGGTGATCGATATGACGGCCGATTCACTCAAATGCCGGGGGAGCCATCAAACGACAGACAGGCAGGCGTACCCTCCGCCCATGGCCAAGCAGCGAGACACTCCGGCTATGAACCATCACGATCAGAAGCGTGAGTACCCAACCCCACCCGACATGATGTCGGCACCGGGGCACCTCCTTCGTCGCCTCAACCAGGCGTACCAAGCGGCTTGGCTCGCCCATGTCGACACGACGACAACCGGACCGCAGGTGGCCGTCCTCATGGCCATTCGCACCTATCCGGGAGTCGAACAGGGGATGGTCGGAGCTTCGATCTCGTTGGATCGATCGACCATGGCCAGCATCGTCACCCGTTTGGAGGAGCGCGGACTGATCAATCGGGTCCGCCCTGCCGACGACGGGCGCAAGCGACTCCTGTACCTCACCGATGAGGGGAAGGCGGCCGTGACGGATCTGGTCGGACGTGCACAGAAGTTGGACGGCCTGCTCATGGAGGGGTTCGGTCCCCTGGGGATGGAAATTGTCGTTTCGATGATGGATTCCCTCGCGCAGCGCTGGGAGGATGTCGCGGACCGACAGGGCTGATCGGTGTCAGCCCGGGGCGTCGCAGGTCAGACCTTTCGTTCTGGCCCCGAGACCTGACCGGTGGCGTCCCGGTAACCGGCCCAGTCGTCTAGGTCTACGGGCTCGCCTCGAATCGCGCGGCCATGCATGACAGCACCAGCCCAGCCCGGATTGCGGGCACGGAAGGCTGCCCGGATCTACCGGTGATGGTTGAGGCTGCGCCCAAGGACCTTCGTCGGAGAATCGCTCGAACGTATTGAGCGACACGGGCATCGGGACGACTGACGAGACCGAGGCAACGAGCCGGGCACTCCCGCGGCGATCAGGTCCGTTGGTGGAATGCATGGTTGACCTAACTCGGGCGCTCGAGTCAGGTGTCGTCAGGCACCGTTGCAACTCTGCCCCGGCACACATGCGCTCGATTTTCCCCAAGGTGTTCCTCAGCGATGGTCGGCGCGGCGTGCGATGCGCCATGGCTCTCCAGAAGTGCCCTGAGGACGAACACCTCGTCGACGTCATCCGCCGTTCAATCCCAAGTGCCCCGAGCCAAGGGGCTCGGGGCACTTGGGGCGTCGCGGCGGGTCGACCTTGGCTAGTCCACGAGTTCGTGCTTGCGGGTGTCGCCCAGGCTGTAGCAGGCGATCGCGCTGATCACGCAGAAGACCCCGACCATGATCCCGACCGACACCACGGGCATGCCGCTCCCGACCATTGACGCTGCGACGAGCGGCCCCAAGCCACCACCTATCAGGCCGGCGAACTGGTATGCCACAGACGCACCGGTGTACCGGTGCCGGGTGGGGAACACCTCGGAGAGAATCGAGCCGACGACGCCGAGCGTCGCGGCGTTCAGAAAGCTCATCCCCACGATGAAGAGCAAGAAGATGACCCACGTGTTGCCCGTTCCAACCATCGGGAAGGTGAAGAACGAGAAGACGCCGAAGGCCAGGCAGGCCGGAACGTAGATCGCCCTCCGCCCGATCCTGTCGGAGAGTGCGCCGAGCACAGGGACCATCGCCATCATCCCCAGCAGCGAGATCATCATGGCGTTGAGGAAGACCTGCCGCGGCATTCCCAACTCCGTTTTTGCATACGTGATTACGTAGGTCGTCAAGATCGCCTGCGCCATGAACGGCCCCGTGTAGGTCAGGATGCTGACAAGGGTGCGGCCCGGCTGTTCCTTGATCAGGGAAAGAATCGGCAACCGCCGCTCGGACTCTGTCGGCGCCTCTTTTGCTTCCAGGAAGACTGGAGACTCTTCGACCTTCAGTCGGATGTACATGCCGACGATCACCAGCGCGATCGACGCCACGAACGGGATGCGCCACCCGAACGAGTTGAACTGCTCCTCAGAAAGGAACCCGAGAGCGGCGAACGATGCGTAGGCCAGGAAGACACCACATGCCGAGCCCATGGCAACGGCGGTGGCGGAGAAGCCCCGCTTCTCCTTGCCGGCGTGCTCGACCGCCATCAGCACAGCGCCACCCCACTCACCACCAACTGCGACACCCTGCACCACACGCAGCAGGATGAGGAGGATCGGTGCCAAGATGCCGATCTTGGCCGACGGTGGCAACAACCCGGTGAGGAACGTGCTCACGCCCATGACGGCCATCGTGGCGACCAACACGGATTTGCGGCCGTACCGATCACCGTAGTGACCACCGATGATGCCCCCCAGCGGTCGGGCAGCATAACCGATCGCAAGTGTCGCGAAGGAGAACACGATGCCCAATGCGGAGGGAACCCCGTCAAAGAAGACCTGGGGAAACACCAACGCCGCCGCCGTACCGTAGACGATGAAGTCGAAGAACTCGATCGTGGTGCCGACGAAACTCGCGGCATAGATCCGGGCGGCCTGCCCACGGGGGGTCGCGACCCTCTCCGTTTCGGACTCGACGGTCCGCGCGTCATTGATTTCCACGCAATGCCTCCTTCAATTGCCACCACTACACCCGGCTACTCCTGACACGGGGCGTGATATGTCCTGATTCGATCTGTCCAGGCAGCTATCGAGACATGCTCACCAGCAATCGATTAGAGGTAATCCGATCACACACCATCTCCACCCGCAAGCGGAACTGACGTGCGCACCATCACTGATTCTTCCCGCGCTTTACCCGCTCAGACTCCCAGGCGCTTCCACGGTCGCAGTGACCAGCCGCTGTCATCAGCGCCCTGACTACTTGAACGAGACCGGAGCCTCGGCCATTCCCGGGTCTGGCGGCGACAGGGCCCGCGCGGTGGTCCAGGACCGGACGCCGCCAGCGGCGCGGCCGTCGGGCGACAACTTCTTCCGGAGTCGGCGCCCGACGCGCCTCTGATGTCAGCGACCGGTCCACGCGCTCGATGCTAGGCGGATGGTGAAGCGCCGCACGCGCATCAGAGGCTGTCGAGGAGGGAGCCCCAGCCGCCGGAGGTCTCGCGGACGCCGAGGAGGCTGAGGAGTTTCCAGAAGAATGCGGAGTCGCTGGAAATCACGGGCTTCCCAAGATCTGCTTCCAGTGGCGCAATGATGTCCATCGTGTGAACCGCGGCGCCGGACATGATGATGCAGTCCGCCTCGGGAGCCTCTTCCGCGACCTCACGCGCACTCTTGTACGCGTAGCTGGCCGGGTACCAGAGGTTCCTACCGTCCACCGACTCCTCGTCGGGGAAGCGCTTCTGGTCGACCCAGTTCTTGATGGTCAGCACACGAATGCCGCCGGCCTCCAGGAATTGCGTGTACCGCTCACTCAGCTCTCGACTGTAGTAAGTCGATGAGATGGCGACGGTTTTGTACCCCTGTTCCTGCAGTGCCTCGACGATGGACAGGCCCATCAATGCGACAGGTTTCCCGGAGGCCTTTTCCAGTTTCGTGGAAATGTCTTCGGCCCACTCGAGACCCGAACCGCCGGCGAACGAGAACGGCGTGCCGACCTGGCCGACGATATCGACGCCGGCCGAGCCGAGTGCAGCGGCGGAGGTCTCGAGCTGCTCGACTGCCCGCTTGATATTCGTGGCATCCACGCGGAAGTTCGGTACGTACGGGAAGGTCTGGTATACACCCACTCCCTCCGGAGCGACACGCGCGAGCTCGACATGAGCGTTCTCGATAACCGGTGTAGAGATCAACCCGACCTTGCCACGCCAACCATAATCAGCAGACCAGTGCGTCATGTTCCTCGAGCTCCCTTGTGTTTTTTCGAATAAATTCATACCGCCCGTTCGGCGTGCATGTCGTGACGTAGCGCGACGAAGGAAACAGCAGTTGTGCCTGCCCCACCTCGAGGATTCCCGTCGCGGACGTCCCTGCCAGCTCTTCGAAGAACGAGGTGATCGCGCTTTGCAGCCTCTCGAAGGCTGGATTGTTGTTCCCACGGCGCCTGACTCCGTCGCTTGGCCGTCAAAATAATCTGTACACGGACTAACTTGGGGAGTCAACTCTCGGGCGCATCACGATCTGGCACTCTCACACCCGGGTGAGGTTGGCCTTTCGGGTGTCTCCAAGCATCATCGTGGAGACCGCACTGATCGCGCAGAACACTGCAATCATCAGCGACACCGCTATGACGCCCAGATCAAGGGTCGTTGCCAACGCCGCGGCGACGAGGGGGCCGAATCCACCACCGATCATGCTGGACAACTGGTACGCCAAGGACGTACCGGTGTAGCGGGACTCGGTCGGGAACACCTCGCTGAGGATCGCGCCGACGGGACCGAGGCACGCGGATTCGATCACGCCCATGGAGATGAAGAAGGCCAGGAACACGAGGGCTGCGGAGCCCGAGTCGATCATGGGAAAGATCAAGAACGAGAAGATTCCGAACAGGATCGCTGCCGGCACGTAAACCACGCGTCGCCCAACTTTGTCCGACAGCGCGGCGAAGAGTGGCACACCGACAACCATCACGGCCAGAGACGCGGTGAGGGCGTTCAGCATGAGTCCGCGTGAAGCGTCGGTGTGGGTCGTTCCCCACGAGACAACGAAGATCTTGACGATGGACTGGGCCATGACCGGCCCGACGTAGACGCACAGCGCCAGCACGAGCCGTCCCGGGTGGTTGCGAATCAACTGGACAAAGGGCGTCTGCTTGCGGGTCTTCGTCTCATTCTCTCGCTCGTCGACAGAAGCCTCGAAGACCGGGCTCTCCTGAACGTTCATTCGAATGTAGGCGCCGATAGCAATCAGAACCACCGATGCCAGGAACGGGATGCGCCATCCCCAGCTCATGAATTGGTCCTCGTTCAGAAGTCCCAAGACGGCGAACGATGCGGTTGCCAGCAGTGCCCCGAGCGCCGCTCCGACGCCGGTCGCGCTTCCGAAGAGTCCGCGAGATTTCTGCGGGCCGGTCTCGACCGACATCAGCACCGCACCGCCCCACTCGCCACCGACGGCAAGCCCCTGGATCAGACGAAGGATCACGAGCAGCACTGGCGCGAGACTGCCGATCTGGGCAGTCGTCGGCAGGAGTCCGATGGCCATCGTGGAGACACCCATGAGGACCAGGGTGATCATCAGCACGGACTTTCGTCCGGTTCGGTCGCCGAAGTGACCGAACACGACCCCACCCAGCGGACGCGCCAGGTATCCGGCCGCGAATGTCGCCAGCGAGGCGATCACACCAGCGGCCGGGGACATGCCGGAGAAGAAGATCGACCCGAAGACCAGGCTTGCGGCAGTCCCGTAGATGGCGAAGTCGTAGAACTCCACGACACTGCCGATGAGGCTCGCCAGGTACGCGCGGCGCTGGTTGCGGGCAGTGGGACCGGACCCGAGGGCAGGCCTCGCTGCTGCTGATTCCGTCGCCATGGCGCTCCTTGGAAGATCAGTTTGTGACATTGGATGTAGCCAGCCTTTCCTTCGCCCGCCCGAATTATGTGACGTTCGTCTCGCGGCTCGAGGAGGTAATTGGAACACGGACTATCTCCATCCGCAAGAGATGTGCTGCGGATTTGGACAATCCAATCTCCGAGGGCTCACCGCCGGACCGGCGAGCCTGGCCTGCGCGGCGCGGGGCCTGTCCGACCGCATATCTATGCAGGTCCAGGGAGCCTAAATGCCGGATTCCAAGCCGGAGGTCTCTGGCCCGAGGGGTCTTCGAACCGAGTCGGTCCTACGGACGAGTGTCGAACATTGCTGATCGAAATGCAGGATTTGCTCTGTGTACTGATCATTGTGTGGACGGGCCCGCCGTCCCGGCGCAACACGGGCTACAACATCCGCGCCGCGCAACCCTGAACAATCCCTCCAGCGCTGGACATGTGGGTTGACAACGACTGCACCACGCAAGATGATCAGTGGACAAACTATCTTCGGGTTCGCCCGACCTCCGACGAGGAGCAGCCGTTGTCCGCAGATAATGTCCGCCGCCCGAGGGCCGTCCTCCAAACGGCCCTCGCCGACCTCGCATCGTTGCGGGCGACCAGCCGCTGGGTCGACACAGGAACACTGAGGCTCCACGTGCTCGACTACGGCGGGAACAAACCGCCGATGGTGATGTTGCCCGGAATCACCAGTCCTGCAATCACACTGGACTTCGTGGCGAGCGAGCTGCTCGACCTCGTCCGCCCCATTGTCGTCGACATGCGAGGACGAGGACTCTCGGACAGCGCCGAGTCGTACTCCTTGAAGGACTATGTCGATGACACGCGCGCGGTGATCGATTCCCTGCATCTTGAATCACCGCTCCTGTTCGGGCACTCGATGGGTGCCCGAGTAGCAGGACTCGCAGCATCCCTTGATGCGGAGAAACTGGCCGGCACCATCCTCGTCGACCCACCGATGACGAGCGGCCCAGGCCGCGGGCCGTACCCGGTCACGCTGCACGACTTCGAGGATCAACTCGTCGCAGCGAGGCGCGGCTTGGACCCGGCGGACATGGCGCGAACCTGGCCGACCTGGCCGCAACGCGAACTGGGACTTCGTGCTCGCTGGCTGTCCAGTTGCGCAGACGAAGCCATCGCTCGAACACACGAGGGCTTCGAGGGCGACGACTTCTTCGACTTCTGGCCGGGAGTCCCAGAGCCGACCGTGCTGATCTACGGGGCCGACAGCCCCATGGCATCCGGGCAATCCATCGAAGAAGCCACGCTGTCGAACCCGAAGGCGCGATTTGTGAAAGTGCCGAGGGCCGGCCACATGGTCTTATGGGACGCACCAGAGCGGGCGCTCTCTGCGCTGCGTTCGGTACTCACCGACTGGGACACCAAGTAACGATGATACGGAGGACACACTGAATGACTGAATCTGAATCGACACGTTCGCGCGGGGCGATCCTCACCGGTGCCGGTGGTGGCATCGGGACCGCCACCGCTGTCCAACTTGCCCACGACGGCTACGCACTGGCGCTCGTGGACCGCGACCAGCAGCAGTTGGACCGCGTGGCGGATCTGGTCCGCGCAGAGGTTCCGACTGCGGAGCTCCGGACGTACGTCGCCGATGTGACGGATGGCGCGGCAGTGGCGCACTACGTGCAGAGCGCGGGGGCCGAACTCGGCCCGATCCGGCTTCTGGTCAACAACGCAGGTATCGAGGGCCGCGTCTGCGCGATCCATGAGTACTCCGAGGAAGAGTTCGACCGGGTGTGGGCCGTCAACGCACGCGGAACCTGGCTCAACATCAAGCACGTGGTGCCGCTGCTGCTCGCGGACGGCGGCTCCATCGTCAACGTCGCCTCGGTTGCCGCGCTCCGCTCGTCGGTGCTCTTGGCACCCTACGTGGCGAGCAAACACGCTGTCCTGGGTCTCACTCGATCGGCAGCCAGTGACTTGGCGCCCCACGGCATTCGGGTCAACGCGGTGTGCCCGGGGCCGGTCGACACGCGCATGATGAACTCCTTGAGCGAACAACGCGTCCAGGCTACGGGCGAAGCAGATGGCGCCGCAGGCCTCGTGTCGCGGGTGCTTCTCGGACGCATGGCCGAGCCGAGCGAGATCGCCTCGGTTGTCGGCTTCCTGGCATCCCCTGCCGCTTCCTACATCACCGGCAGCGCAATTGTGGCTGACGGCGGCCTGTCAATCTGAAACCTCACGTGAAGAAGGCGGTAATGCAGCAAATGCGTACTGGCAGAAGGGCCGTCCTGGTCGAGCCCAACAAACCGTTGGAGATCTGGGAGTCCCCAGTGGACCCGCCCTCCGGTGCCGACGTGCTGGTCGCGGTGGAAATGGCCGGAGTGTGTGGCACTGATTACCACTTCTACCTCGGTGAGGTGCCCATGCCCGGGCCGATGGTCCTCGGTCACGAAGGGATCGGCAGAGTGGTCGAGACCGGGCCCGAAGCAACAACCGACAGCGCCGGCAATCCCCTCGCGAAGGGCGACCGCGTCTACTGGGTTCCCCTGAAACCATGTCACCGGTGTCACGCATGCACGGTCTTGGAAGACACGTCCCTGTGCCCTAACCAGTCCCCCGGCCGGTTCCGTGATCCACGGCTCACGCCATTTGCGACGTACACCGACTTCGCGCTTCTTCCGGACGGGATGACCTTCTTCAAGGTTCCAGAGGACACCCCGTCCGAGGCGGTCATCGCCTTCGGTTGCGCGATGCCGACAGTGCTGCACGCCATGGAGCGCCTGGGCCAGATCCGCTTCGGGGACAGAGTGCTTGTCCAGGGCGCTGGGCCCGTCGGCCTGGCGGCGACTTTGGTCGCCAGCCTGTCCGGGGCCGGCGAGGTGGTTGTGATCGGAGCCCCGGCGTCGAGACTCGACATGGCAAAGCGCCTGGGGGCGACATCGACCATCGACCTCGACTTGCACGCCACCTCCGCAGATCGCATTGCAGCCGCGAGGGAGGTCATGGATGGGGGCGCCGACATCGTGATCGAGGCCGCGGGAAAGCTCGCGGCGTTCGGGGAGGGAACCCAACTGGTGGCACGTGGTGGCCGCTACCTCATCGTCGGCCTGTGGTCGGCTCCCGGGACCACGATGCTGGAACCTCGAAAGATCAACAACGACAACGTGCGAATCATCGGATCCGCGCTCTCGCGACCCAGGCACATCTTCAAGACGATCCAACTGGCACAGCGCTACCACGCGCAGTTGCCACTGACCGACGTCGTCTCGCATCGATTCGGGCTGGAGGACGCGCAGAGCGCAATTGAGGCTGTCGGACGTCATGAGCCGATCAAGGCGGTCATCCAGCCCGGTATGGAGGCATGATGGCTCGTCGGGCACTGCGCCAACTCCTCACGGGACCCGGCCCGTTGATTGTTCCGGGCGCCTACGATGCGCTGTCGGCCCTCCTGGTCCAGCAGTCCGGGTTCAAGGCTGCATTCATGTCCGGATACGCGGTCTCGGCGGCTCTGCTGGGTAAGCCCGACATCGGCCTGCTGACTGGCAGCGAAATGGTTGACAACGCACGACGTATGGCTGCCGCAGTCCAGATTCCTCTCATCGTCGACGGCGACACCGGCTACGGCAACGCGATCAATGTGATGCGGACCGTACAGACCTGCGAGCAGGCCGGAGTCTCCGCCATCCAGCTCGAAGACCAGGTGACCCCCAAGCGTTGTGGACACATGTCGGGAAAGCAGGTGATCGACTGCGCGGAAATGCTCGGCAAGATTCGGGCGGCCGTCGACGCCCGCGAAGATTCCGACCTCATGATCATCGGCAGGACGGATGCGGCATCCATCGAAGGAACCGACGCGGCGATCGCGCGAGCCCAGGCCTATGCCGATGCCGGGGCCGACATCCTCTTCGTCGAAGCGCCGGATGACGTCCGAGAGATCGAGAAGATCGCATCGAGCCTCGCACCGTTGGCGCCACTGGTCTTCAAGGTCCCGGAAGGGAGGCAATCGCCGCCACTGTCGTTCACCGACCTCGCCGATCTCGGCTTCTCGATTCTCCTCCTGCCCATCGGGACGCTTCTCGCTGCCACGGCAGCGATGCAGCGCTCACTTCGAGAACTGGCCGCCGACGGCGCCTCGGGCGAGGCCGAGATCCCGCCACCCACGTTCGACGGATTCAATGACCTGGTGGGCCTGCCTGCCATGCGGGAACTCGAGAACCGGTACGCCGATTCGCCTGAAGCGTAGACGCGCATGGACCGGTGACCATCACTACTACGGTCCTTTCCGAGCGTGCCTCATCTCCGCAACGGACGCTTTCCCGGTAACAGGGTTCGGTTGTCTGCCACCGTCATATCATCTGCGATCCCGTCGGTAGACGACACGATCAGGCCGCCGCAGCCCCCGAATTCCGCCGCGGCACATAATTGAGTCGCGCCTCTTCCCGGGAGCCAGGACGATGTCGGCGGTCGCGGTGTTTGTCCTCTACGCGGGAGACGCGTTTGGTGCCGGGGAATCGGGGAAGTCGGCCCCCTGAGCAAGGATCCACACAAGTGCGACCTGCGTTGGCGTCAGTCAGACTATTCCGCGCCGTGGTGGGTGGCGAGTTGGCCGGCTTCTTCGAGGGTCGCGGCCCAGGTAGCGAGGAGTTTGAGTCCGTCGGCGGCGGGACTGTCCTCGGGTGCGGTGTACACCAGGAGGATGAGGCCGGGATGCGCAGGGAACTCCATCGCCTCGAAGTTCAGCTCGAGCTTTCCGATGGCGGGATGGCGGATCTTCTTGTGCCCGGTTCGGTGGAACCGGACGTTGTGCGCCGCCCACCGGGCCCGGAAAACCTCACTGCAGGTGGATAGTTCGCCGATCAGCTCGATGAGGTGTCTGTCGTGGGGGTTGCGGCCGGCTTCGGAACGAAGCATGGCGGCGATATCGTCGGCGGCGCGGTCCCAGTCGACGTAGAAGTCGCGCGCGGCCGGGTCGAGGTAGACGAACCGGGCATTGTTCGCCGGTCGGCGCGGGTCGGCGAGCACGGGTGCGTAGAGGGCGCGGGCCAACCGGTTGGCGGCGAGCATGTCGTGGCGGGCGTTGCGTACCCAGGCGGGTGCATCGGTGATGGCGTCGAGGACCAGTTGAACGCCGGCGGTGACCCCCGCAGTCTTCGAGCGGCGCTGCCGGACGGGTCCGGGTTCGGCGGCCCGGGCGAGGTCGAACAGGTGTGTGCGCTCTGCGTCATCCAATTGCAGGGCGCGGGCGAGGCCTTCGAGGACGCTGTCGGAGGCGCCGGCGAGGTTGCCGCGTTCCATCCGCACGTAGTAGTCGATGCTGACGCCGGCGAGCAGGGCCACTTCCTCTCGGCGCAACCCAGGAACCCGCCGGGTACCGCCGTAGGCGGGCAGTCCTGCCTGTTCGGGGTTGATCCGCGCCCTCCGGGAGGTGAGGAACTCCCGGACCTGTGCTCGCTGGTCGTCCATGCGTACCACGGTATGCGGACCGGCACGGCCGAGGGAGGTACTGCGGTTACCTGGAAGAGCAGTGACTCCCGCGGGTGCCGGATCGCGCGTTTACTCGACTTGTGACCACCTCGCATGACCGACCGCCGGTCGCGGCACCGTCGCGGCGATCTTCGCGACGGCCCTGGTCGGCCACCCCTGCCGAACGCTGCGCTCCGGTGCGGCATCGAGTAACACGAATCCCTGGAAGAGAGTTGGACATGGCGATCACCGAAGCAGCAAGGCACAATCACGACGATCTGTTCCCGGGGCACGTCTCGACGTTGAAGGAGACTGATCCGGAGCTCATCGAGGTGTTCGACAACTTCGCGTTCGACGAGGTGCTGCAGGACGGCGACCTGAACACCCGTACACGTCTGATGGTGCAGCTCGCCTCGATGATCGCGAGCCAGGCACTTGCCGAGTACCGGGTCATCCTGGGCGCAGCCCTCACCGTCGGAGTGAGCCCTGCGGAGGCCAAGGAGGTCGTGTATCAGGCGGTCCCGTACGTCGGCATGGCGAGAGTCTTCGATTTTCTCCACGCGACGAACGACGTGCTCACCGAGCGTGGCATCAGCCTCCCCCTGGAAGGCCGGGCGACGACGACGGCCGAGGACCGGTTGGCGAAGGGCTTGGCCAAGCAGAAGGAGATCGTCGGCGCAGACGCCGTGGACGGGATGTACGACGCGGCAGCACCGGACGAGCTCCACATCCAGCGTTACCTGTCGGCGAACTGCTTCGGTGACTACGTCACACGCGGCGGCCTGGACACGCCAACCCGTGAGCTGCTCACGTTCGCGATGCTGGCCTCCCTCGGTGGTTGCGAACCCCAGGTCAAGGGACACACGATGGCGAATCTCCGCGTCGGGAACACCCGGGCCGACCTGCTCGCCGTCCTCACACACCTGCTGCCGTTCATCGGCTACCCGCGCACGCTCAACGCCCTGCGGGCGTTGAACGAGGCCGCACCCGCCGCCGACCACTCGTCGCAGTCATGACCGAACGCACCTGGCTGATCACCGGCGTCAGCAGTGGCTTCGGCCGCCACCTCACCGAGCAACTGCTCGAACGCGGCGACCGCGTGGTCGGCACCGTCCGCCGACCCGGGGCCGCCGACGAATTGACCAGCCGGAATCCGGACCTGTTCCGGGCCGAGGTACTCGACGTCCGTGACACCCCGGCCGTGCGCGCAGCCGTGACGCGAACCGTCGCGGACTTCGGTCGGATCGACGTGGCCGTGAGCAACGCCGGATACGGATTGTTCGGGGCCGCTGAGGAGCTCAGCGACGAACAGGTCGACGCCATGATCGCCACCAACCTCACCGGGTCCATCCAGGTCATCCGTGCCGTGCTTCCGCACATGCGGGCTGCCGGCGGAGGCCGGGTAATCCAGCTCTCGACGTACGGCGGACAGGTCGCGTTCCCCGGTAACTCGATGTACCACGCGACGAAGTGGGGAATCGAAGGCTTCGTGGAAGCGGTGGCGCAGGAGGTGGCGCCGTTCGGCATCGGCATGACCATCGTCGAGCCCGGTGGCGCCCGCACCGACTTCCGCTACCGGGGCGCCCAGATCGCGGAACCGATTCCGGAGTACGACGCGACACCCGCGCACAACTTCCAGAAAATGCTCGACCCCGCCGCCGGCCTGGCGCCCGGAGACCCGGCACGCATGGCCGCCCGCATCATCGAAAGCGTCGACGTCCAACCCGCACCACTGCGCCTCATGCTCGGCTCGCAGGCACTCGAGTCCACCCTCGCCGTACTCCGCAAACGCGTCGCCGACTTCGAAGCCCAAACCGAACTCGCCGCCTCCACCGATTTCCCACCGGAAACCGACTGACGTGGCCTTAGTCGAGTGCATCCACACGAACGGCGTGCCACCAAGGTGCTGCTGAAACAACTGACAGTCACCACGAACGAAGAATCGAGAGACATACACGTATGAGCAAGGTCATTCTGGTTACCGGCGCAGGCCGAGGGCTCGGCACCGACATCGCCCGCACTGCCCTCGCGGCGGGCCATCAGGTCATCGCCACCGGCCGCCGCCCCGAAAAAGTGCAGGAACTACTGCGTGAGAGCGACAACCTGCTGGCCGCCGCCCTGGACATCACCAACCCTGCCGATGCCGAAGCCGTGGTCGCCGCCGCGGTGGAGCGGTTCGGCCGGATCGACGTGCTGATCAACAACGCCGCCACCTTCCAAGCCGGCTACTTCGAGGAGATCTCCGACGCCGCGATGCGTGCGCAGGTGGAGACGAACCTGTTCGGCCCGATGAACGTCACCCGCTCCGTCCTACCCCAAATGCGCAAGCAGCGGTCGGGGCACATCATGACCGTCTCCTCGCTGGCCGGGATCATCGGCCAGGAGTTCTGCGTCGCCTACGCCACCACGAAGTTCGGGATCGAGGGCTGGATGGAGTCACTGAGCTTCGATCTGGAACCGTTCGGGATCACGACGACGATCGTCGAGCCCGGGTTCTTCCGCACCGAACTTCTCGAAGAGGCGTCCACCGCCTGGGCGGACCAGTCGATCGACGACTATGCCGAGCGCACCACCCAGACAAAGGCCGCCTGGCAATCGATGAACGGGCAGCAGTCCGGCGACCCCGTCAAGCTCGCCCAGGCACTGATCAAGGTCGCAGAGCTGGATGAGCCGCCGCTGCGGTTCGTCGCCGGCTCCGACGCGATCCCCGCCGTCATCGACAAGGGACGTCAGATCAGCGCGCAGGCCGAGGCCTCCCGCGAACTCGGCTTCGACCTCGACCTCGACCTCGACAACTGACACATCACCGATTGAGGAGACAACTCATGGAATTCATCGATCCCGTCCCGACTGGCAAGGGGCCGGCCGAGTGGTTCACCGGCGATGTCTGGTTCGACGTCATCTACGCCGGGAAGGAACCCTCGCGGGCGCGTACGAACATGGTCCGTTTCTCGCCCGGCGCCCGCACGTTCTGGCATCACCACGTCCTCGGGCAGACCCTGCACGTCGTGAGCGGGACCGCGCTCGTCGGCACCCGCGACGGTGTCGTCTTCGCAGCCCAGCCCGGGGAAACCGTCACCTGCCCCGCCGGTGAAGAGCACTGGCACGGCGCCACCGACGACCGGTTCATGGAACACCTGGCCATTTGGGAAGGCGACGGGTCGAGCACGCCGGAGACGACCTGGCTCGAGGAAGTCACCGACGAGCAGTACCACGCACCGCGCACCCGCCGCTCCTGAAAACCGTGCCCGACTCTTTTCCCGGAGGAGAGAACCCACATGACTGATACGATGCGCGCCCTCGTCGGCGGGATCGGCCCGGAATGGGTCCTCGAGGAGGTCCCCGTCCCGCAGCCCGGGCCCGGTGAGGTCCTGATCCGGAACCGGGCCGCGGCGACGAACAACGCCGACATCCCGATGCTCGCCGAGGCCGATCCCACCCACGGTGGTCACGGCAAGGAGTTCATCGCCGGGTTCGAGTACGCCGGCGAGGTGGCCGCACTCGGCGAGGGTGTGGATACCTGGCAGGTCGGTGACGCGGTGATGGGGTCGATCCCGTCGGCCTTCGCCGAGTACGTGGTCGCCGACCACCGGTTCGTCCTGCCCCGCCCCGCCGGGCTCGACCCGGAGATCGCCTGCGCGCTGCCGACCGGCCTGCTGACCGAGCACGGTGCGCTCACCACCGCCGGGTTCACGGCCGGGCAGAGCGTGCTGATCACCGGCGCGTCGACCGCGATCGGTCTCATCGGCGCGCAGATAGTCAGGGCATTGGGTGCCTCACACGTGATCGGCACGACCCGCAGCAGCGCCAAGCGGGACCTTCTCACCGGTGCTGGGGTCGAGACCGTGATCGTGACCGGCGAGCAGGACCTCACCGCCGCGACCCTGACGGCGACCGATGGCAAGGGCGTCGACGTCGTCCTCGACCACATCGCCGGCCAGACGTTCGCCGACTGCCTGGCCGCGACGAAGGAGGACGGTCACGTGGTCAACATCGGCCGCCTCGACGGAGCCGAGTCGACGATCAACCTCGACCACCTGTCCTACCGCCACCTCACCGTCCACGGCGTGTCCTTCGGCTTCACCCGCGACTGGGAGATGGCCGGCATCATCGCAGGGCTCCTGCCCGAGGTCATCCCCGCCGTCGCACGTGGTGAGATCCGACCCGTGATCGACCGGACCGTGGACATCACCGACTTCCAGCAGGCAGCCGGGCGGCTCCGCTCCGGTGAGGCGGTCGGCAAGATCGTCCTCACCCTCGCCTCGGAGTGAGGGCGCCTGTCGGGGTGGTGACACTCCCGTTCCTGTGGACCCTGTAGGGATCCAACACACTAGTTGCGCGTGACGGCGGAAGTCCGGAGGCGCTGATGAGTGACGGTGGCAGCGCCGGAGGGTTCGATCGCGGGTATCCGAACGCGGAACGTCGTCCCGGCCTGAGTCGACTCGACACTCGCCTGACCGTGATGCGCGTCGACGATCGAGGAGACGATTGCCAGCCCGAGGCCGGTGCTGTCGGTCTCGCGGGACCGGGCCTTGTCGCCCCGAACGAAACGCTGAAACAGGGTCTTCAGCAGGTCCGGCGCGATTCCGGGGCCGTTGTCGGTGATCGTCAATTCGGCCGTCACCACATCGCGGTCGTCGGTTGTGGTTGTCAACGTTGCGACCACGGCGGTACCCGGCGGAGTATGTACCCGCGCATTCGACAGGAGGTTCGCGACGAGCTGATGGAGACGCTCGTTGTCGCCCTTCACCATGACCGCGGACTCGGGCACAACCGCCGCCCAGCGGTGCAGAGGCGCCGAGACCCGAGCATCGTTCACCGCATTGACCAGCAGGTCGGCGAGATCGACGCAGGTCGTGTGCAGATCCTGGCCCTCGTCCAGACGGGCGAGTAACAAGAGATCGGCGACAAGCGCGCCCATCCGCTTGGCTTCCGATTCGATCCGGGCAAGTGCGTACTCGGTCATCTCGGGGAGCTGGTCGCTGTCCTGTCGAGTCAACTCGGCGTAGCCCTGGATGGCGGCCAGCGGCGTCCGCAATTCGTGGCTCGCATCCGTGACGAACTGCTTCATCCTCCGATCCGCCGCCACGCGGACCGCCAGTGCGTCGTCGACGTGACTGAGCAGGTGGTTCAGCGCTTCCCCGACCTTGCCCACTTCGGTCCGAGGATCCGTGTCGGGGTCCGCGACCCGCACCGTGAGGGCCGCCTCACCGGTGCCGAGCGGAAGATCGGTGACCTTCTTCGCCGTGGTAACCACGCGACTCAACGGTCGGAAGGCAACCCGAACTACGAGCACCGTACAGATCACCGTCGCGACGAGTGCCGCAAGGGCGAGAATCGACAACACCACGGTTTCGCGGACCACAGCCTCGTTTGCCGCTGTCAACGATATTCCGGCGACGAGAGTCAAATCTTCATCGTGTGCAAGGCTTTCCATCCGCATATCGCCGAGGCCCGCCACGTCGAAGTCCTGCCGGCGATTGTCTGCCCACTCCCTGTTCTCGATCTGGGCAATTGCCTCGGAACTGAGCGGGACCGGCTCGGCGTCCGAGAACACCGCAGAATCGGTGACTACCCCGTCGTCCAGGAGCACGATCACGGTGCCCGGCGCCTGCCCGCCGAACTCGGTCAACGGCTTCACGTAGTTCGGGTCGACGCCGGGAGCGGTGACCGGGCTTCCGTCACGATACTTGTCGACCGAGTGACTGAATACGGACATCGATCCGGTCAATTGCTTGTCGACGACAGTGGTGACCGACGCACGCAACGTCACCACACCGACCACTCCGACGACGAGCAGAACAACCGCGATCACCGTCGTCAGTGCTGCAACCAATTTCCGTTGCAAACTCCACGGTCCCCGAGCGAGGAAACGGCCCGATAATGTCATTCTGCGGGCCTGAGAATGTATCCGATGCCACGAACGGTGTGAATCATCGGCTCCCGACCCGCGTCGATCTTTCGCCGCAGGTACGACACGTACAGGTCGACGATGCTCGCCTTGCCGGCGAAGTCGTAGTTCCATACGCGGTCGAGAATCTGCGCCCGGCTGAGCGCGAGTCTGGGATTGTGCATGAAGTAGCGGAGCAGTTCGAACTCGGTGGCGGTCAACGCAATACTGTCGCCGCCCCGTTTCACCTCGTAGCTGCCCTCGTCCAGCGAAAGATCGCCCACGGTCAGTACCGCATCGTTCTCCGAGATCGAATCGGCCGCCCGCCGTAGCAGACCCCTCAGTCGTGCAACAAGTTCTTCCAGGCTGAAGGGCTTGGTCATGTAGTCGTCGCCGCCGGCGGTCAGTCCGATCACCCGGTCGTCGACCGAATCCCGCGCAGTGAGGAAGAGGACCGGCACTCCCCCGCCCGAGCCCCGTATGTGCTGGAGCACACTCAGCCCGTCGATGTCGGGCAGCATGATGTCCAGAACCACCACGTCGAATTGCTGCTCACGAAATTTCTGCAGAGCGGTCGAACCGTCGTGCGCCACCTCGACGGCCCAACCCTCGTACCCGAGGGCGAGGCCCACCAGGTCGGTCAGAGTCGGTTCGTCGTCGACGAGTAGCACGCGAATCGTCGACCCGTCCGCTCGATACATCCGGGGCAGTTGCGCCAGAACGGCGCGGCGACGTCCCGAATCGGCGGCATGAAAATCCGGACGAGTTGATGACACTGCGACCATTATTCCTGATCGACTCTCGTGATCAAAGGATGCACGGGCACTTCATAGAAACCTCACATCTTTTCACACAGAACACACCGACAGGTTCTTTATCGTCATGCGTCATGCGTGGTGTGACAAACCTCTTCGGGTGCGGGACAAGGTGTGGACTGACGGGTACTACTCGGGCTGCCGGGACGGCCTGCCTATCGAACGGACAGTGATCGGTGCATGGACTCACGCAACGACATAGACGACGAAACTCACGAGTTCGAACCGCTGATCACCCGGAAGGGGGCGATCATCTTCGCGATTGTCTTCCTAATCCTGGTTGTCACAACCTATCTGGACGCAGCACCCACGTAACTTCTGTACTTCACTTCCTCGTCAGGACCCAGGTGCCGATCACGGCCAATGTCGCCACTTCACTCACTGCCAGGAGGCGCTCGGAATGACCGAAGGTCACGACCTCCCACCACGCAACACCGGTCACCGCAGCGACGACAAACGCGTAGAGGAGTGGCGAAAAACTTGCGATCGCCAGCCAGGCGAAGAGCCGAGTCCGTCGGGCGTGCACACCATGGGTTCGATGCCGAAGCCACGGCCTGGCGAGGAGGACGGCCGCGATCGGAAGACTGACGAATGCAATTCCGCTCGCGGTGAGGTGAATGCTGCCACTGATACTCGGGGGTTGAGACCAGTCCTGTTTGGGAAAGATTGCGATGGCGAGGAGCCCGAGAACCCACAGTGTCAGGGCGACGGTAGCGCCGGATCTCCACCTCGTGAGCTGTTGGTCTACAACTGCTATGAGTAGCGCAACGGAGCCCGCAGCAAGGAAGAGAATGGCTAGGGTAAAGATCCAACGGCCGCTGCCGACACCGTATGCGCTGATGGCTGATTCGAGTCGGCTTCGCATCGCTACTACTGCATACAGGTCGAGCAGGAGAAACATTGCAGAGGAGGCTGCAATCGCACAGAGCGCTCCCAAGGCGACCCGAGTTGTCGGTTCCACGAGGGTGGGCCGCAGGGCAGTTGGTCTTGTCACAGGTCGATCCGTCCGATTGGGAGTCTGGAGCCGATGTTGGTTTGCGCTGTCAGCCGCATGGCACGTGAGGATAATGCCGAATTCGATGTGTCCCCTTTGAAAAGATAAGTGTTTCCTATGTGCTAGGGGTGTACCGCCAGTTCCTCCCGAAAGAGACTGGCGCCTTCTACGTTTGAAGAATGAGAACCGACACCTTGACACGCGCCGCGCTCGCGACCGTTGTCTCCGCCGTGGCTCTCGTGCCACTGGCAGGATGCTCCGGTCTCGGCACCGGCCCGTCCCCTTCGGAATCTGTTCCTGCCACTGAGTCGACCCGGCCGCCGGAGAGCAGCACAGGGTCGGCGACCTACGAGGACGGGACCTACAACGCGATCGGTGAGTACGGCGGCGGACCCTCCTACCTGAACGTCACCGTCACCATCAGCGACGAGGTCATTGCCGATGTCACGGTCGGGACAATGGCGGAAAACGAGACGTCCCTCGGATATCAGGAACGGTTCGCGGCCGCCGTCCCCGATGAGGTAATTGGGAAGAGCCTCGATGAGGCCGAGGTCGGGAGGCTGGCGGGCGCGAGCACCTGCCCAGATGGCTTCAACGACGCCATCGAGCAGATCCGCGAGCAAGCGCGCTCGACCGACGGCAACTGACTTGGGCTCCACGCGTTCACGGGCTCTCCGGGGTTCGTCGTGTGCAAGTCGGCTCACCCGGGGTGAACGCGTCGCTCTCCGCTTTCAGAACCGTCCCCGTACCGCGTCGAGGTCGCTCACCACACGGGCCGGTTCGCCGGCGATCGGCAGATTGTCTCGATCCAGGACGGCGTCGAACGACTGCACGGGATCGGTCTTCAACGCGGCGAACAGCGGCGTCAGATCGGATTGAGCCCCGCCCTTCTCTGCCACCAGTTCCAGGGTCTTGTGCTCGGCTGCGTCCGAGCTCAAGCTGCCGATGAGGACTTCCGCGATCTGCCGGCGTGCGATCACACCGTCCGACGGATCGCTCGCCCACCTGGTGTCGCCCTGCATCATCACGAGGCGGTGCTGATCCGGCTCGTTGTAGTCGAACCAGCCGGGACGGACAATCGTATAGGGCAGCCCGCTGGCCCTGACAAGGCGTTCACCGCGCCGCTTCCAGTCGTGGCCGGGCGTGGGCTTGGTGACGCCGATCGTCGTCATCAACGCGATCCGGGCGGGCTTCTTCAGCGCGTTCAGCACGTTGCGGACGGCGCCGTAGTTGACCCGTTCCGCTTCGTCGGCACCGCCATAGGTGCCGTGGGTGAATACCACCCCGGTCACCTCTTCGAGTGCCTCGGTGAGTGAGTCCGGCTGAGTGAAGTCGCCGACGACGACACGGGTGCCCTCAGGGAACAAGGAAGACTGATTGCGGTCGCGAACGAGCGCCCTGGTCTCGAACCCCTCGCGCAAGGCTTCGTCGACCGCCAGTCGGCCGATACTTCCTGGTGCGCCGACGATGAGCACCGGGTTCGGGGACGGACGCGCGTCGCCCGGTCTTTTGTGAGGTTGCTGGTTCATATATTCAACGCGACGGTCGGCTCGAGCATGGAGGGAGGAACTGCTGATACACCCATCCGCGGTTCCTCCTTCCGGAACCGAACATCCCTCGGAATTCGAAGGTTTCGGCGAGGCGATCTTCCCGGACCGCAACCGATCACCGATGACATGACCGTTCGGACACCGGCCGCCGGCGGTCGTCGGCAGCGACGAGGGGACGACTGCGTGCGATCGGAGCGTCCGTCAGATGAAGAGATCCCCGTCGAAGTTATCGGACCACTGGACTCTTCCATCAGCCAGCATGCGCACCCAGCTGAACTCGAACGACCTGAGGCTCGCTGCTTCGCTCACGAACAGGGCGGTCGCCAGCCCGTCCGCGGTGGCGGCGTCGGCGGCGAGCACCCAGGTCGTTACGACGTCCGCGACCGGGCGCCGGGTTCGGCCGTCGAGCACGTGGTGCAGTCCAGCGCCCCACGTTCGTCGGGTCGTCGCCGACGCGCACAGCGAACCGTCTCGGAGGTTCACCGTGCCGATCACTCGGCCGGGAGCACGGGGGTGTTCCAGTCCCACCCTGACGGCCTCGGCTCCGCGATGCCGCAGGTCGCCGCTGGCGTCGACGAAGAACCGGTCGATTCCCTCCTCGGTCAGCGTCTGGCTGACGAGGTCGACCAGGTACCCCTTTCCGGCTGCGCCGACGTCGATCACGGTCGGACGATCCGAGGCGATTGTGGTTCCGTCACGGTGGATGTCGGAGAGCCAGCGGTCGCGACGGCGGTTCACGAGCGCGGCAGCGTCGGGGACGAGAGAATACCGGGCGTCGTAGCCGAGCAGTTCGAGGTCCCTTCCGATGAGCGGGTCGACCGCCCCGTCGGTTGCGGCGACGAGGCGGTCGTAGAGTTCGAACAGGGCGAGGTCCCGGGCGGGGAACTCGAAACGTCCCCCGCCCTCGGCGCGCGCGATCCGCGTGACCAGTGAATCCGCACGGAACCGGGACCAGACGTGATCGAAGTCCTCGGTGACGGAGCAGATTCTGCACCGTACCTTCTCGGGGAGTGGCTGTTCGGTGTCGATCTCCCAATCGGCACCGATCACCTGGAACCGGAATGTGGCCTCGAGGTTCACCGGTTGGCCGTCCGTTCGCGCGTGGGCGCTCATCGGGTCACCGCGAGCTGCGGTTCAGGCTTCCGGGATGTCGCGGGCGAACAGCTCGGGGGTGACGGTCACGGGATCGGGTCCGCCGCGGACACCGGTATCGAGTGCGTCGATCGCGCCGAGCTGGTCGGTGGTGAGCTCGAAGTCGAACACGTCGAAGTTGGCGGCGATGCGCTCGGGGTTGACGGACTTCGGGATTGCCGAGCGTCCCTCCTGCAGGTGCCAGCGCAACATGGCCTGGGCGGGCGTCCTGCCGTGGGCGGCGGCAATCTCGCCGATCACCGGATCGTTGAAGGTCGAGCGCGCGCCGTCGCCACGGTAGCTGGTGATGCCACCCATTGGCGACCACGCCTGAGTCAGAATCCCGTGCTCCCTGTCGGCGGCCTGCACGTCCGGCTGGGTGAAGTACGGGTGCGCCTCCACCTGGTTCACCGCGGGCACGACATCGGTCTGCTCAAGCAGTTTCGCGAGGACGTCGGGCATGAAGTTGCTGATCCCGATCGCCCGGACGCGACCGTCGGACAGCAACTTCTCCAGCGCCTTGTAGGCCTCGATGGTCTTGTCGAACTGCGTGGGCACGGGCTGATGCAGCAGGAGCAGGTCGATCTGGTCGACGCCGAGCTTGCCTGCGCTCTTGTCGAAGGCGTGCAGGGTCTGGTCGTAGCCGTAGTCGCTGATCCAGATCTTCGTCTCGACGAACACCTCGGAACGGTCGAGCCCGGACCGGCGGATGCCCTCGCCGACCTCGCGCTCGTTGAAATAGGAGGCGGCCGTATCGATCAGCCGGTAGCCGACGCTCAGCGCTTCGGCCACGGATGCGGCGGTCGTCTCGGGCGGGGTCTGGAAGACGCCGAAACCCAGGGCGGGCATCTCGACGCCATTGTTCAAAGTCACGTTCATACTCATATTCCTTGACGTTAGACACTCGATGTCAGATGAGGGAGTAACTGGCAGTACACCCTTCGCGGTTGGGTTGCCGGACTCGGCGGTGTGACTCTCCGCCCCACAGGTGGGGCGGGCCCGATCAGAATGAGCGATGCGCGCGGGCGTCACTGGTTGCCTGGCCGGTGGCGGCGAGGCTGCCGAGGAGCTTGAGGCGTTCCTCGGTGGGGCTGCCGGGCTCGGCGGTATAGGCGAACATGAACCATTCCGGATTCGCCGGCAGATCCATTGCTTCGTAGGAGAATTCGAGGTCGCCGACGGCGGGGTGGTGGATGCGTTTGATCCCACCGCGATGATGACGGACGTTGTGTGCGGCCCACCGGTGCCGGAAGGTGTCGCTACGGGTGACGAGCTCCCCGATCAGATCGGTGAGCGGCTTGTCGAGCGGATTCTGACCGGCGTAGGTGCGCAGGGTCGCGACGATGTTATCGGCGTTCTGTTCCCAGTCCGGGAAGAAGATCTGCGCGGCGGGATTGAGGAACGTGAACCGGGCCGTATTCCCTCGGTTCGCCGGATCATCGAGCAAGGGCGCGTAGAGTGCCCGCCCCAGTGGATTGGCGGCGATGAAGTCCATACGCCGGTCCCGCACCCACATCGGCGCGCCGGTCACGGCGTCCAGGAACCGCTGCAACGTGGGCGTCACGGTCTGCTCGGCGGGTCGTTTGCGTCGCCGCGGCGGTGGTGGTCCGGCGGCTCGGGCCAGGTCGGCCAGGTGGTCGCACTCGGCGTCGTCGAACTGGAGAGCTCTGGCGATGCTGTCGAGTATTTCGGGGGAGACGCCGGTGAGGTCGCCGCGTTCCATCCGCGCGTAGTACTCGACGCTGACCCCGGCGAGCATGGCGACCTCTTCGCGGCGCAGCCCGGGCACGCGGCGGCGTCCTCCGCCGATGATGCCCGCCTGGTCCGGGGTGATCCGGTCCCTGCGGGTCCGGAGGAACTCGGCCACTTCTGCTCGATGATCCATATCTTCAACGCTAACGTCAGCGATGCTGCGGTGGGAGGAACTGCCAGTACACGGATAAGACGTGACTCCCACGCGCGCGGACGGTGCGATGAAATGGGCATATGGCTTCTGCTTCCGCGCCCCCGGACAGCTCCTTGCCCGCCGGCCCGGCGCGAGCGCCGGACGCACTACGCACGACGAAGGAGACACGAACATGACCACCTGGTTCATCACGGGAGCTTCGAGCGGCCTGGGAGACGCGCTTGCACGGGCCGTCCTCGAGCACGGCGACAACGCGGTGATCACCGCCCGCAACGCCGACCACGTTCAGGACCTCGTCGCCGCGCACCCGAACAGTGCGCTGGCGGTGCCGTTGGACGTCACCGACCACGAACAGGTAGTCGCCGCGGTCCGCGCCGCGAACGACCGGTTCGGGGGCATCGATGTGCTGGTGAACAACGCCGGGCACGGGTACCGGGCCGCAGTCGAGGAAGCAGCTGTGGACGAGGTGGACGAGCTGTTCGCCACAAATTTCTTCGGCCCCGTCGATCTGATCAAGCAGGTGCTGCCGCAGATGCGTTCCCGCCGGTCGGGCACCATCGTGAACGTCTCCTCGATCGGCGCGCCCCGATCGAACCCCGCCTCCGGCTACTACACCGCGACGAAGGCAGCGTTGGAGGGCATGTCCGACGCATTGAACCGTGAGGTCGCGCCGCTCGGGATCCGGGTGATGGTGCTCGAGCCGGGCGCGTTCCGGACCGACTTCTCCGGTCGCTCCCTGAACCAGTCCAGCACCGTGATCGACGACTACGCCGACACCGCCGGAAAGCGCCGCAAGGAGAACGACCACACCCACGGCACCCAGCAGGGTGACCCCGATCGCGCGGCGCAGGTCATCATCGACACGGTCGGAGGCAAGGACGCCCCCTTCCGCCTGCTGCTCGGGACCGACGCCATTCAGATCGTCCGCGAGGAGCTCCAGGGACGAATCGACGAGATCGACGAGTGGGCGCACGTCAGTGCCATCACCGACTTCGCCATCGAGAAGGACGACGAATGACGACGTGGTTGATCACCGGAGCATCAAGCGGACTCGGCCGTGCGCTCGCCGAGCGCGTTCTCGCTGCCGGGCATCAGGTCGTCGCAACCGCGAGGAACACGGACGCCCTCGACGACCTCCGGGCGGCTTATCCCGAAACCGCGTTGATCACGTCTCTGGACGTCACCGACCCGACATCCATCGATGCCGCCGTAGCGAGGGTCGAGGAGCGCTGGACCGGTATCGACGTGCTGGTGAACAACGCCGGCTACGGGTACACCGCTGCGGTCGAAGAAGGCGAGGACGAGGCTGTGGCTCGCCTGTTCGCGACGAACTTCTTCGGTCCCGTTGCGCTGATCAAGGCGGCCCTACCCGGTATGCGCGGCCGCGGGAACGGCCTGATCATCAACATTTCATCTGTGGGCGCGCGCATCGCCATCCCGGGCGGTGGCTACTATTCCGCCGCGAAGGCGGCCCTCGAGGGACTGTCCGGGTCGCTCCGCAAGGAGGTCGAGCCGTTGGGGCTGCGCGTGATGGTCGTCGAACCCGGATCGTTCCGCACCGACTTTCGCGGACGCTCCGCCGACCGGTCCAGCGTCCAGATCGAGGCGTACGACCAGGTACTCGGACGGACAGGTGACTCGGCGCTCAGTCCGCAGCGTGGCGCACCGGAGAAAGCGGCGGCCGCGATTCTGCAGGCCGCCGAGGACGCCGAGCCACCGAAGTTGCTCGTTCTCGGTAGCGACGCGCTCGGCGGTTTTCGTGCAGCCGCCGACGACGCCGCCCGCGACGTCGATCGGTTCGAGCAACTCAGCCGCAGCACCGATGCAGCATCGTGAGCGCCGCCGCCGGCCCGCACCCGACGGCATCATGATCGAATCCATCAGCCGCAGAACACTCCTGACCGCGGGGCTTACCGGGATCACGGCCATCGCCGCGGTCCTCACCGGCTGCACCACCGGGCAGCGCCCGCAAGAGAGTCCGGCCACCGGAGAGCGAACCCCGAGGACACCCGATCCCGAGAGAACCACCGTCCCCGGCACGCGAGTGTTACTCGTCTACTTCTCCCGTGCCGGCGAGAACTACTATTACAGGGGCCGTCGGGACCTGGCGGTCGGCAACACCGAAGTCTTCGCTGGGATGATCTCCGACCGGATCGACTGTGTCACCTACGAAATCGAAGCCGCCGACCCCTATCCCGATGCGTACGACCCGACGGTCGAGCGCAACCGCCGAGAGCAACAAGACGACGCCCGACCCGCGATCGCGAACCCGCTTCCGGACGTCGGCGGCTACGACATCGTGCTCCTGGGCAGCCCCGTGTGGAACATGCGCACCCCGATGATCATGTCCACCTTGATCGAAGGCCTCGACCTCGCAGGGAAGACGATCCTGCCGTTCGTCACCTACGCCGTCAGCGGCATGAGCGGTATCGACGACGACTACCGCGATGCCCTTCCCGACAGCGAGGTCCGTGACGGGCTGGCCATTCAGGGCGAGACCGTCGCAGAAGCAGCCCCGGAGCTCGACAAGTGGCTCAGCGCCAACAACCTCGTATGAGAAAGCAGCACGGACAACGCGCCCGCTCGTGTACGTCACGCCCGACCGACGGCGGTAAAGAGTAATACCAGTACACGGATAGCCGGTTACTCCCGCATTCGGCGTCACCATGGTGTGCTGGAAAGGCAGCAGGGCGAGCATCCCACCGTATGTCGGGTCGCTGCCACTGCGAGACCCCCCGACCAATCAGAAGGAAACCAATCACATGACTGACTCCCAGAACCTTCCCCGTGTTGCGGTTATCACCGGCGCATCGTCCGGGATCGGCGCAGCCACCGCTCGCGCCCTCCATGCCGACGGGTACCGCGTCGCGCTGTTGGCGCGCCGCCTCGGCCGCATCGAGGCTCTCGCCGCCGAGCTCGGTGACGGTGCGATCGCGATCCAAGCCGACGTGACCGACCGCGACGCACTCGTGGCCGCAGCCCAGCGGGTGCAGGACGAGCTCGGCGGGGCCGACGTGCTGGTCAACAACGCCGGAACCATGCTCCTGGGCCCGTTCTCCTCCGAACAGCGCGCCGACTACCGCAACATGATCGAGGTCAACCTGCTCGGCGCGATCACCGCCACCGAGGTCTTCCTCGACCAGCTCAAGGATGGCGGCGGCGACCTCATCAACATCTCCTCCGTCGCCGGACGCACGGCCAGGGCAACCAACGGGGTCTACGCCGCCACCAAGTGGGGCGTCAACGGATGGTCCGAATCCCTCCGCCAGGAACTGCTACCGGACGTCCGGGTCACGCTGATCGAACCGGGTGTCGTCGACACCGAGCTGCCCACCCACATCACCCACGAGGCCACCAGGCAGGCCGTACAACAGGGCTACGACGTCGCCACGGTCAAGCCCGAGGAGATCGCCGAGGTCATCGCCTTCACCCTCGCCCGCCCCCGTCACCTGGCGATCAACGAGATCCTGCTCCGCCCCGCCGGCCAACTCGGCTGACGGCGATCCAGTCCACCCGCACCACATCGGGTGGACCGGTTCAGTATTTCCGCCGGGATTTCTTCCCAGTGGCAGCGCGGTACTGCTGATCGGGTCGATGGTCGGCACCGGCGAGTTGAGCCTCGGGCCAGCTACGGCCGAGTGAGCCGACGGGCACTTCATAGGAAGCTCACATCTTTTCACACAGAACGCATCGACAGTTTCTCTATCGTCATGCGGAATGCTTGGTGTGACACACCTCCCCGGGTTGCGGGACAGGGATTCGGGATGTCCTCCGCGAGATCTGATCTCGCTCCCAGCGGCCCCGTTGATCGCAGTCCCCGGGAACGTTGGAAATCTCGCCGGCACGCAGCACCGGGACAGCATCGACCATCCGACCGCCAATATTTCACAGAACACGCTCTAGTCGGGAGAAAAAACGATATGCACACCACAACGATCGGCACGCGGACACGGATGGCCGCCCTCGCAGTGGCCGTCGCCGCTGCGCTCACCGCTTGCAGCTCCGGCGAGAGTGGAAGTGACTCACCTGCGACCGGACTCACCATCGCCGAGCAGGGCAGCTTCACCGTCGGCGGCACCATGACAACCGCGCCCGGCCAGTTCGATCCTCGTCGTCCCGCCGATCCGCAGGGACAGACCTATCACGGCGACCACGCCTACGCCTACTACCAGGTGCCCCAAGACACCCGGAACCTGCCTATCGTGATGCTGCACGGTGCCGGCCAGTCCGCCAAGACCTGGGAGACCACCGCCGACGGCCGGGAAGGTTTCCAAAACCTGTTCCTGCGCAAACAGTTCTCCACTTATCTCGTCGACCAGCCGCGGCGCGGTGACGCGGGCCGCGGCATTGTCGGCACCACCGTCACCCCGACCCCGGACGAGCAACTGTGGTTCAACCAGTTCCGCCTCGGGACCTGGCCGGACATGTTCCCCGGGGTGCAGTTCCCGAGCGACCCCGCAGCCCTGGACCAGTTCTACCGTTCGATGACACCCAACACCGGTCCCTTCGACGCCGGGGTCATCTCCGACAGCCTGTCAGCCCTGTTCGACAGGATCGGCGAGGGGATCCTCTTCACCCACTCCCAAGGTGGCGGGCCCGGCTGGCAAACCGCCATGAAGAATCCCGACGTGAAGGGTATCGTCGCGTTCGAGCCGGGCAGCGGATTTGTCTTCCCCGAAGGGGAAGCACCACAACCGATCCCGAACGGTTTCGACACTCTCAGCCCGGAAACCGTTCCGATGGACCAGTTCACCGCGCTGACGAAGATTCCGATCGTCATCTACTACGGCGACAACATCCCCAGCGAGCCCACCGATCAGCCGAATCAGGACAGCTGGCGGGCCCGGCTCGAGATGGCACGGCTGTGGGCCGATGCAGTCAACCGCCACGGCGGCGACGCCACCGTCGTCCACCTGCCCGAGATCGGCATCACCGGCAATACCCACTTCCCGTTCTCCGACCTCAACAACACCCAAATCGCCGACGAAGTCTCGAAGTTCCTCGCCGACAAGCAACTCGACGGCAAGTAGCCGAACTCCCCTTTGTGAAAGGCGATATCGTGCGTTTGTCCTCCAAGGCCGCCCTGCTGTCGACGTCAGCCGTGCTGGGCGCCGTGATCATCGCGGCGCCCGCCCACGCCGGAAGCCCTCAGATCGGCGTCTCCCCCGAGATTTCTCGGCCTGCGGCTCCCGGTTCGCCGGAGAATTTCACCGGTCAGGTGCAGAGCAGGTCACTGTTCGGCGCGACCGATCACCGAAGCCTCGGGCGGTGAGGTCGGTTTCGAGCCGCACGCCCGGACCGCCTGGCATACCCATCCCGCAGGTCAGACGTTGATCGTGACCGAGGGTACCGGGTGGGTGCAGGAATGGGGCGGCCCCAAGCAGGTGATGACGGTTGGCGACGTGGTGACGATTCCGCCGGACGTCAAGCACTGGCACGGGGCGACCGCCGTGGACGCTTTGACGCATATCGCCGTCGCCGAGGCAGTCGACGGCAGCCGTGTCACCTGGATGGAGCAAGTCGGCCCCGAACAGTACTACCTCTGAGAGAAGCAACTTCTGATGAAACTGTCCAGATGGTTCGCAGTCCCGGGAACGATCGTGTCGCTGTCGGTGCTGGCCACCGCATGCTCGGAGAACAACCCCGCGTCCTCGCCTTCGCCCGCGGCGAAGGTGGAGTCTGTCGATTCGGTCTCCCCGGCGCTGCAACGCTACGGCGACGAAGTCCTCGAAGACCAGCTGTGGCAGCGGACCGAGCTGTCCGCCCGCGACCGCAGCATCGTGACCCTCGCTGCCCTGATCGCCCGAAACCAGAGCGTGGAACTTCCCTTCTACCTCGATCGAGCGCTCGCCAACGGCGTCACCCCGACCGAGGTATCGGAGATCATCACCCACCTGGCCTTCTACTCGGGCTGGCCTAACGCGATGAGTGCCGTCGAAGCCGCCAAACCCGTCTTCGATGCCCGCGGTATCGACGCCGCGCAGCTGCCGGACGTCTCACCTCAACTCCTGCCGGTCGACCAGGAGTGGGAGACCGCACGCCGCAACCGGGTCGACGGCGATTTCGGCCAGGCGGCACCCGGCGTGCTCGGGTTCACCACGGACGTGCTGTTCCAGGATGTGTGGCTGCGCCCCGGTCTGGCGCCCCGCGACCGCAGCCTGGTCACGGTCAGCGCGCTCGTCGCGACCGGTCTCACCGGGCAGATCCGCTCGCACCTGACCCGCGCGATGGACAGCGGCCTCACACAGGCCCAGGCCTCCGAGGTGCTCACCCAGGTCGCGTTCTACGCCGGCTGGCCGTATGTGTTCACCGCGATGCCGGTCTTCAAAGAGATTTTCGAAGCCCGCCGGTGAGTTGTCCCGAATCGAGGAGGTAACGCCTATGAGCGCGCTGGACGGTAGCAACGCCCCCTGGCGGAAGGAAATCAATCGCAGGACCTTCGTCGGATCCTCGCTGGCGGTCGGTGGCGCCGTAGTGGCGGCACCGCTGCTGGCCGCCTGCGGTGACTCCGAGAACGGGGCGAGCGAGGCACAGACATCGGTCGTGCGGATGCGGATCAACGGCGAAGAACGCGAACTGACCGTCGACAACCGCACGTCGCTGCTGGACATGCTGCGTGAGCGCGCCGAGCTGACCGGTACGAAAAAGGGCTGCGATCAGGGTGCGTGCGGTGCCTGCACCATCCTCGTCGGTGGGCAGCGCGTCAACTCCTGTCTGACGTTGGCTGTGATGCACGACGGCGCCGAGATCACCACCATCGAGGGAGTCGCGGACGGCGACCGGCTGCATCCGTTGCAGCAGGCGTTCATCGACGAAGACGCCTTCCAGTGCGGCGCCTGCACCCCGGGCCAGATCATGTCCGGCCTCGGCTGCATACGCGAGGGCCGCACCGGATCACCGGCCGAGATCCGGGAATGGATGAGCGGCAACATCTGCCGCTGCGGGGCCTACACCAACATCGCGGCCGCTATCGGCACCGCCGCCAAGGAGAGCTGAACGCATGTTCCCCTTCCGATTCAGCAAGGCTTCCGACGAGCAAGCCGCGCTCAGCGCCGCCGCGTCGGGCGCACGCTACGTCGCCGGCGGCACCACCCTGGTCGACCTCATGCGCGAAACCGTCGAGCGACCCGAGGCGGTCGTCGACATCAACGCGCTGCCCTACCGCGACATCGATGTGCAACCCGGCCGGTTGCGTGTGGGTTCGCTGGTGCGGATGGCGGAGATCGCCGCGCATCCCGGAGTGCGCGAACAGTTCCCGATAATCGTGCAGGCTCTGGAACTGAGTGCGTCAGCTCAGCTGCGCAACAGCGCCTCCATCGGCGGCAATCTCCTGCAACGGACCCGGTGCCTGTATTTCCGCGACGTCACCGCGGCCTGCAACCGCCGCACACCGGGCGCGGGGTGCGCGGCGATCGGGGGCCGCAACCGCACCCATGCGATCCTGGGCACCAGCGACAGCTGTGCCGCCACCCACGCCTCGGATGTCGCAGTGGCTCTGACCGCCCTCGACGCGACCGTCATCGCGCGAGACAGCAATGGGGAACGCCGAATTCCCCTCAGCGAGTTCTATCTTCGGCCGGGTACGAAGCCGAACCGCGAGAATACGCTGCGCCCGGGCGAACTGATCACCGCCGTCGAGGTCACTGTCGGTCCGGAAGCACGCCGGTCCGGCTACCTCAAGGTCCGCGACCGTGAATCCTACGAATTCGCACTGACCTCGGCGGCGGTTGCCCTCGACATCGCCGGCGGCAGGATCCGCACCGCGCGGGTTGCCGTCGGTGGGGTCGGTACCGTGCCGTGGCGGCTGCCGTCGGTGGAGCGCGCTGTCATCGGGCAGGCGCCGAGCGCCGAACTGTGGCGCACCGCGGCCGCCACCGCAGCCGACGGCGCGCAACCATTGTCGGAGAACGGTTTCAAAGTCGAATTGATCAAGCGGACCGTCGAACGTCAGCTCTCGACCATCGGAGCACTGCCATGACCCTCGCGAGCGGCCGGCCCATCTCCCGCGTCGACGGACCACTCAAGGTCACCGGCAAGGCCACGTACACCGCCGACAATATCGAACCCGGGCTGGTCTACGCCGTACTCGTGGACAGCACGGTCGCGCGCGGCACGGTCGACTCCATAGATACCACTGCTGCACAACAGCATTCCGGCGTTCTGGAGGTGATCACCGACTTCACCGGCGTCACGCTGCCGTTCGACCCGAAGCAGGTGCGCTCCCACGGACAGCCGATCGCAGTGGTCCTCGCCTCCACATCGGAAGCCGCGATCCACGGCGCAAGGTTGGTCACCGCGCGCTACACCGAGGCACCGCAGATCACCGACATGCACGACCCCGCGGCGCCGGCCGAACCCAACACTCGCACCCCCGACTACAGCCGAGGCGACCCTGAAGGCGCCCTCGCGTCGGCGGCAGTGGTCAGCGATCTGCATTACGACATTGCGCGCAACAATCACAACCCCATCGAATTGCCCGCGACCGTCGCCCGGTGGGACGGCGATCGGCTCACCGTGCGCGACAAGGTGCAGGGCGTGCCGCAGTCGCAGGCGAGCTTGGCCAAGGCCTTCGGCATCCCGGTCGAGAATGTGCGGGTGATCTGCCCGTTCGTCGGTGGCGCGTTCGGCAACGCGCTCAAGGTGTGGCCACATGAACTCATCACGTGTTTCGCCGCACGCAAACTTGCTCGCCCTGTCAAGCTGGTCCTGACCCGCAAACAGCTCTACAGCGTGGTCGGGTTCCGCCCGGCCAGCAGCCAGCGCCTGGCCGTCGGCGCCGACCGGGCGGGAACAATCACCTCGATCATCCACGAGGTGTCCATCGAGACCTCGCGCTACGACCAGTATCTGGAAGCCAACGCGCCGTACGCGCGGTTCATGTACAACTCTCCCAACATGCGCTCCACCGCGCGCCTGGTGCCGCTCGACATCAACCCGGCCGCACCCATGCGGGGACCGGGCACCGTCACCGGCGCGTACTCCATGGAGTGCGCGATGGACGACCTGGCGCACCGGCTCGGCATGGATCCCATCGACTTGCGGTTGCGCAACGAACCGGTGGTCGACCAGTCCGAAGGACTGCCCTTCTCCACCCGGCGGGTCACCGAGTGCTTTCGCCGCGGCGCCGACGTCTTCGGCTGGTCGCGTCGCAATCAGGTGCCCGGAGTCACGCGCGAGGGCAACCTCCTGATCGGATACGGCACCGCGGCTGCGGCCTATCACACACTGACCGCCGACTCCTCCGCGGTGGCTCGGGCCAACGCCGACGGCACCTTCGAGGTCCGCAGCGCCACCATCGACATGGGGCCGGGTACGTACACGTCCATGACCCAGGTGGCCGCCGACGCACTGGGCGTGCCGATGTCACGGGTGCGATTCGCGCTCGGCGACAGCACCTTCCCTCCCGCGCCCCTGCACGGTGGCTCGATGACGATGGCCAGCGTCGGGTCGGCCGTGCACATCGCGGGAAACATGCTGCGTGACAGATTTATTCGAACCTCTGTCGTCGATCCCGGTTCCCCGCTGAACGGTCTGCGCCCGGACCAGGTCGGTGTCGCCGACGGCCGCATGTTCCAGACCGATGACCAGGCCCGCGGCGAGACGTACCAGGACCTGTTGCGGCGCCGCGGCTGGAACAGCCTGGATTCCCAACAGGACTGGGATGCCGGCGACGCCGCCGAACGGTACTCGATGTGGGCCTACGGTGCGGTGTTCGCCGAGGTCGCCGTCGACGAACTGCTCGGCACGGTTCGGGTCCGGCGCATGCACGCCTGCTACGACTCCGGGCGGATCATCAACCCGAAACTCGCCCATAGCCAAGCCATCGGCGGCATGGTCGGCGGGATCGGGATGGCGTTGCTGGAAGGCACGCACCTCGACTACCGCGACGGCAAGATCGTCAACGCCAACCTGGCCGACTACCTGGTCCCCGTCAACGCCGACATCACCGCCCTCGACGCGGAATTCGTGCCCGCCGAGGACATGATCGCCGACCCGCTCGGAGTGAAGGGGCTCGCTGAGGTGGTGATCGTCGGCGTGCCCGCAGCAGTTGCGAACGCAGTGTTCAACGCGACCGGAAAACGGGTGACCAGCCTTCCCATCACCCTGGACACCCTGTTGTGACGGCTCATCGGCGGGGAGGTCCGCACGCGTGAAGTGCTGGCGTATGTGATGGTGGTCTGGCGGGCAGGCGGCACGGCGGGTGTCGCCACCGTGGTGCGGACTCTGAGGTCGGCGCCACGGCTGCCGGGCGCCACGATGACCGTGGCCCCGGACGGCGTGGTCGCAGGATCTGTGTCGGGAGGCTGCGTCGAGGCGGCGTCGCAGTGCACCTTTCCTCAGCTTCAGACTGTGGCCGACAACCTTGCCGCTCACCGACCGACCGCGGTGGCAACCATCATCGCCCACCCCGACGACAACCGGGTGGGGGCCAGGCTGGTGATCGAGAACGACACGGTCGCCGGCACGCTCGGATCGGCGCGCACTGACGCTGCGGTGCGCGACGACGCGCGTGGCCTGCTCGCTGTCGGCCGCAGCACCGTGTTCTCTTACGGGCCGGAGGGAGAGCGACAAGGCGACGGGATGGAGATCTTCGTCGCCAGCCATGCGCCGCCGCCGCGGATGCTGATCTTCGGTGCGGTCGACTTCGCCGCCGCCCTGGCACAGCAAGGATCGCTGCTGGGATATCGAGTCACCGTGTGTCGATGCCCGCCCGGTCTTCGCGACTCCCGCCCGGTTCCCCGCCGCCGACGAAGTCGTCGTGGAGTGGCCCCACCGCTACCTCGCGGCCCAAGCCGATGACGGTGCGATCGATGCCACCAAGGTGATCTGTGTGCTCACCCATGACCCGAGGTTCGATGTTCCGGTCCTCGACATCGCGTTGCGGCTGCGCAGTCCGATCGGTTTGGATCTGGGCGCACGCACACCCGAGGAGACGGCGGTATCGATCGTGGCCGAGGTCGTCGCGTCACGGTGGGGCGGTGCCGGTCGTCCGTTGGCCGAGACCGGCGTGCGCATACATCGCGACGTTTCCGATGCCGTCGCCATCACCCGTTGAAGTCGGCCCTCTGCGCACCCCGAGATGATCGGCGCACGCTTCTTATGGATTCCCCAATGGTGTTCATGCGGTTCAGATTTCGAATAGCCCAGCGGCGCCCATGCCGCCGCCGATGCACATGGTGACCACGACGTATCGGGCCCCGCGGCGACGCCCTTCGAGTAGTGCGTGTCCGACGAGGCGGGCGCCGCTCATGCCGTAGGGGTGGCCGATGGAGATGGCGCCGCCGTTGACGTTGTAGCGATCGGGGTCGATGCCGAGGTGGTCGCGGCAGTACACCGCCTGGGAGGCGAAGGCCTCGTTGAGTTCCCACAGGTCGATGTCGTCGATCTTCAGGTCGTGTTGGCGGAGCAGTTTCGGGATGGCGTGGACGGGGCCGATGCCCATCTCGTCCGGGTGGCTGCCCGCGACGGCCATCCCTCGGTAGGTGCCGAGGACATCGAGGCCGCGGCGGGCCGCCTCCCGGCCTTCCATGAGCACGGCGGCCGAGGCGCCGTCGGAGAGCTGGGAGGCGTTGCCTGCCGTGACGCTGGCATTCTCGGTGACGTGCCCGTCCTCGAGGACGGTGCGCAGCCCGGCGAGTCCGGCGAGATCGGTCTGTGGGCGGTTGCCTTCGTCCTGGGTCACGGTGACCGTCTCGCCGCCGGCCTCCCCGGTGGAGCGGTCGGTGACCGCCTTGGTGGTGGTGAGGGGAACGATCTCGGCATCGAACAGCCCCGCCTGCTGAGCGGCGGCGGTGCGTTGCTGGGACAGAAGTGCGAAGGCGTCCTGGCGATCGCGGGAGACGCCGTAGCGTTCGGCGACGATCTCGGCCGTCTCGAGCATCGGCATGTACGTCTGCGGCAGGTTCTCCACCAGCCACGGGTCGCGGGCCCGGTAACGGTTCGCGTGATCATTCTGCACCAGCGAGATGGATTCGACGCCGCCGCCGACCGTGACGGTCATGCCGTCGGCAATGATCTGTTTCGCGGCGGTGGCGATTGCCATCAGCCCGGATGCGCACTGGCGGTCGATGGTCATACCCGGCACGGTGACCGGCAGCGATGCGCGCAGCGACGCCTGGCGGGCGATGTTGAGCCCGGAGGCGCCTTCTTGCATGGCGCAGCCGAGGACGACGTCGTCGATCTCGGCGGGGTCGATCGAGGCCCGCTCGACCGCGGCGGTGATCGCGTGGGCGGCGAGGCGCTGCGGCTGGGTGTTGTTGAAGGCGCCGCGGTAGGCCTTTCCGATCGGGGTTCGTGCCGTGGAGACGACGACGGCTTCTCGTGTCACTGGGTTCCTTCCGGAGCGAGGCGATGATGTTCAGCAGGGAGCCGGGGTTCGGCGCCCTCGCGAATCGGCGGGATCACTTGAAAATCGACCGTTCGAGGACACGGAAGTCATGGCTCGGGATGACCTCGCAGTCAAGGGCTTCGATCTTCAGCAGACTCTCGTGATAGGCGACGAGATCGGTGAAGAGTCCGACGGGAATGTGGTCGGCTTCGGCGTCGCCCTCCCAGTTGTCGTACAGGTAGACGCAGTCGCCGGCGATGAGGTAACGGGTGGTGTCTGCCTCGACGAGAACTCCCTGCGAGCCCGGAGTGTGCCCTGGCAACGCGACCAAAGAGATTCCCGGAGCCAACTCGGTGTCACCGTCGACGGGAACGATCTTGTCCTCGGCTCGCTGCCAGGCGGGGTCCATATCTGGCAGTGCTTCGAATTGCCGACAGTGCCAGGGCACGGGCTGTCGGGCGAAGTCGAGTTCACGTTGCTGGACAACGACGCGTGCGTTGGGAAACAGATGGTTGTTCGAGCTGTGATCCCAATGCAGGTGTGTGTTGACGACGAGGCGCACGTCGTCCGGATCGATCCCGGCGGACCGCAGCGCCACCTCCGGTCGTTCCTCGACAGTTTGTTCCATCTTGATGCGGTGGGTGTCCCAGGCTCGGCTGAGGTCGGCCCCGGTGTCGACGACCACGGGCGCTTCCCCGCCTTCGATCACGAACATGATGAGCGGGAGGTCCATGGTGTCGCCCCATCCCCGCAGATAGGTGAACGAGGGCTTCGGGAGGCCGAATACTCGGCCGACAGAGAATGCTCTGATCGTCAGGCTCATGGGACCACTCCGATGTAATTGTCTAGTTGTTTTCAGCTCGTGCGAATCCGATGTCGGGAGGGAGTTCGTCCAGTGCCCTGCTGCGGGTCTCTCGAAGGACGAACGTGCACACAAGTCCCACCAGGCAGTAGCCCGCCAGGAAGATCCCGAAGACAAAGCCGCCGTGACTACCGATGATGCTTGCTGCTACCAGCGGGGGGATACCACCCCCCAGGATGGCGGCGAGGCTGTAGGCGAGACCGGCGGCGGTGAAGCGGTAGCGCGTGTGGAACAGCTCGGAGAGGAAGGACCCGCAGACTCCCCAGCCGTGGCCGGCGATGAGGAAGCTCACGGTGATGCCGATCCAGAACGCGACTGGTGACTCGGTGTCGAGCAGGGGGAAGAGGACCAGCGCCCAGGGTATGCCAATCATGTTGACGATCAGCAGAACAGGTCGGCGGCCCATTCTGTCGGACAGGATCGCACCCGAGATCATGGCCAGCCCGTTCACCACGTTCCCGAAGATCCCGGCCGCGAGCACGCCGTGCTGACTCAGGTGCAGCGTAGCGGTCCCGTAATTGATCAGATACGCAATCCCGATGTAGCCGAAGGCAAACGACGACACGAGCGCCCCGGCGCCGAGGAGGATCTCCCTCCATTGGTTGGCCAAGGCGTCCTTGAACGGGAGACTGCTTCGCCCGCGCCGCTTGACCTCGTTCGCGAAGATCGGGCTCTCCTCGAGCTTGAACCGGGCGTAGAGGCCGACCGTGACGAGAACGATGCTGAGGAGGAACGGAACACGCCAGCCCCAGGCGATGAATGCCTCGTTGCTCATGAAGAGGCCGGTCACGAAAAAGGTCGACAGCGCGAGGATGTTGGCCACGGCTCCGCCGAGGTTGGTGAACATCGACCAGAAGCCGCGGCGGTCGCTGGGAGCGTTCTCGGACGTGAACAGTGCAGCGCCTGCCCATTCACCGCCCGCGGCCAACCCTTGGGCTATGCGGAGCACGATGAGCAGGATCGGTGCGACGACCCCTGCGGTCGCTGCGGTGGGCAGCAGACCGATGATGACCGTGGCGGTACCCATCAGGCACATCGTGGAGATGAGCGTCCGCTTACGGCCGAGACGATCCCCGAAGTGTCCGAACAGGATGCTGCCGAACGGACGAGCTACGAACGCCACGCCGAGAGTTGCGAATGCCACGACCGTTCCGGCGTAGGATCCCAGGGCCGGAAAGAAGGCATGGGCGAACACCAAAGCAGCTGCTGTACCGAAGATGCCGAAGTCGTAGAACTCGATGACGGTCCCCATGAAGCTGGCGAACGCCACCTTCGGCATCTTGTTCGTCTTTGCCGTGGAAGAATCGGCGGGCTCTGTCGGGCGCTCGGCAACTGGAGAGTCCTGCCTCGGAGGGGGGAGGTAGTCGGTCAAAGCAGGTGCTCCTCAATGCCTTTGAATTAGAGAGCGCTGCGGACGGTTGCGCTCCGTGGCGCGTGAAGCGGCCGGAACACATTCGTACGTATATACGGACTTTTGGCTCCATTTGTGAACCAGGAATGTATCCCGCCTCACAGTCCTCGTCAATAGCGACTTGGCTCATCGGGCCATGAAACCCCCACGCGACCGCCACGGCGGTGTCACCCATCGAGTTCAGCCGGGGGCGATGATCCGCGTGAGTCTTGCTCTTCCAGGTAACAGCAGTACCTCCCTCCTGTTGACCCGCACGCCTACCGTGGACGTCGTGACAGGCATGGCGTAGCGTCGGCACCACTCGCCCAGTGTCGTTGCCCTGGGGCGGTTTCCAGTCGCCATCTTGTTGCGCGCACCATCACTCGTTAATCACCATCGGAGAGGTCATCGTCACTATGGTCCGGCGAACACAGTCGAATAATCTTCTACCACTCGTAAGTTCACTCACCGAGCGGAATATCGTCCGATGAGCGCTTCCGGCGCCTCAGGATTTTCGTTGATCGCTCCCGGACTTTGGCAGATCGCCATGCCGTTTCCGAGTCCGTTGCGCCATTCCTTCGCCTACCTGCTGCAGTCGGATCGCGGTTATGTTGCAGTCGATCTGGGGTGGGACAGCGACGGGGGCTGGAAGGCGTTCACCGATGGACTCGACCGCGCGGGTGGAACGCTGGACGACCTGACAGGTGTGGTGGTGACTCACGGCCATCCCGACCACTACGGTCTGGCAGCACGAGTCCACCGGTCTACCGGGGCGTGGATCGCGCTTCACCCTGCCGAGTACCCCCAGATAGCGCGCACTACCGCGGACCGTCGCCGGCGCCTCGCCGAGATCACGTCGTGGCTCGATCGTGTGGGAGTGCCTCCCAACAGGTCCGCCGATCTCCTCGCCGACCGTAACCAGCTCATGCTCGACATGTCGTCGCAGTTGCCAGACCTCGAACTTGTCGACGGAGCCACGGTCCCTGACACCGACGGCCAACTTCTTGCGGTGCACACACCCGGACACACACCAGGTCACATGGTGTTTCACGATCGCGGCCGGAACATTATCTTCACCGGCGACCACCTGCTGCCCCGCGTGTCGGCCAACATCTCACAGCGCCCGACGTCAGGAGAGGACCCCCTCGGCGACTACCGTGCCTCACTCACGAGGTTAGGACCATTCGGCGACGCCGTGGCCGCGCCCGGGCACGAGTGGACCTT
This sequence comes from Rhodococcus sp. NPDC127593, assembly GCF_042671975.1. Classification (NCBI taxonomy): domain Bacteria; kingdom Bacillati; phylum Actinomycetota; class Actinomycetes; order Mycobacteriales; family Nocardiaceae; genus Rhodococcus; species Rhodococcus sp. NPDC127593. The sequence goes on from NZ_JBHXWI010000030.1 coordinate 55,187, forward strand.
CACCGACGTCGATCGACGAGTACGCGACGTGGAAGTGCACCACCTCGCGCGGTTGGACGAAATCTGGGATGCGGTCGCTGATGGTCACCGCACGGCCTGGGATGTCGCGAATGCGGTGAAGTGGGCGCGCCCATTCGATTCGCTGAATCCGCGCGGCGCCCGCGCGGCTCTGGGCGAGACCATGTCCCACCTTGTGCGACTGGAATGCGAGGCGCGGGTGGAAAGGCAGGAAGGCAGTCCGCTGGTCTGGTTGCCGATCGCCGGTCGGACTTCTTCCTGAACTGCGGCAGCACTGTGCCGGTACCCGTGCCGGTACCGGCACATTCTCGTACCAGGTCGAGTAGTGAAGGATCAGCCGACTCGTGGAGCGTCCGGAATGTCGTCCAGGTCGACGTCCCGAGTTTCCCGCAACCGCAGCGTGCACCCGATGGAGACCAGGCCGAGGCCTGCCAGCAGGACACCGAAAGCGAGACCTCCCCATGTCGAGATGACACTCGCGGCGATCAGCGGGGGAAGCGCACCACCGAAGATTCCGGCGAGGCTGTAGGACAGACCCGCGGCGGTGTAGCGGTACCTGGTGTGGAACAGCTCTGACAGGAAGGACCCCGCGACACCGAAGGCATGACCGGCAACGAGGAAGCTCACCGCAAGACCGATCCAGAACGCGGCCAGCGATTTCGTGTCGAGCAACGGGAACAGCACCAGCGCCCAGGGGATCGCGACAACGTTCGTGATCAGCAGAATCCGTCTCCGGCCTACTCGGTCGGAACGGGTTCCGCCTGAGATGATGCCGATTCCGAGCATCACACCACCGAACACGCCGGCTCCGAGGACCTGAGAGCGATCCAGATCGAGCGTTGCGGTGCCGTAGTTGGTCAGGTAGGACGCGCCCATGTAATTGAGAGCGAAAGCCATCAGCAGTGTGCCGGCGCCGAGCAGGATCTGCCTGCCCTGGTTGCGGAACGCGTCCGCGAACGGAAGTGAGCTGGCTCCCTCGCCCTTGATCTGCTTGGTGAACACCGGAGTGTCATCGAGCTTGAGGCGGACATACAGGCCGAAGACCACCAGGAGCGCGCTCAGCAGGAAGGGGATCCGCCAACCGTAGGACACGAACGTTTCGTCGGTCATGAACACACTGGTCAGCAGGAAGGTCGTTGCGGCCAGCATATTGGCAGCAGCGCCTCCCAGGTTGGTGAACATCGCCCAGAAGCCACGCTTGTCCTTCGGCGCGTTCTCCGTCGTGAACAGCGCGGCACCGGCCCATTCACCGCCCGCTGCCAGCCCCTGCGCAACGCGCAAGAGAATAAGGAAGACCGGCGCGAGGACACCGATCGTTTCAGCAGTGGGAAGTACACCGATGAGGACGGTCGCAACACCCATGGTCAGCATGGTGGCGATCAGCGTGCGCTTTCGCCCGAGTCGGTCTCCGAAGTGTCCGAAGAAGATCGCCCCGAACGGTCGCGCCACGAACGCCACGCCCAGCGTGGCGAATGAAACGACGGTGCCGGCCTGATTCCCCAACGCGGGGAAGAATACGTCGGAGAACACCAACGCCGCGGCGGTGCCGTAGATGATGAAGTCGTAGAACTCGATGACAGTGCCCATGAAGCTCGCGAGGGCAACCTTGCGCATCTTGTTCGTACTCGGGGGCGAAGCGGGGGAATCCACTCCCACCGGCTGCTCTTGCAGCGACATCAGGTCTTCTCCTTGATGGTGGAGCGATCCGACGTGAAGCCGAATCGCCGCGGCCTCGCACCCGACACAAAGTTCGTATATAAGTACGAATGTTCCCAATAAAGATCTATCTGACGATAACTGTGGTGCCCGTCACGAGTCAAGGATTCCCTCGACGGGCCGCGCAAAGTCGCGGCGCAGCCGCATCGGCCCGCCATTCGGTTCATTGACACACCCCATGGGCGCGCCTATCGTTTCGCACTAACAAACTTTTGTCCGTAATTACGATCATGAAGGGGTGAGGGATGCCCGCACTCAACGGTGTGAAGGTCATCTGCGTCGGGCAGTTCTATTTCGCGCCCTACTGCTCGATGCTGCTCGCGCGGCTCGGCGCCGACGTCATCAAGATCGAGGCACCTGCCGGCGATCCATATCGCAGGTTGGCCACCGCCACCGAGGACGGCTCGTCAGTCCAGTTCAGCATGTTGAACTCCGGTAAGCGCGCCATGCGGTTGGATCTGAAGAACCCCGATGGACAGGCCGTGCTTCGGCGGCTGGCCGAGACCGCCGATATTCTCATCCAGAATCTCGCGCCGGGAGCGATGGATCGCTACGGTCTGGGCTACGAAGCGTTGGCGAAGGTCAATCCTCGGCTGATCGTTGCTTCCGGTACCGGTTTCGGCTCGTTCGGGCCCTATGCAGGACAGCCCGCGATGGACCTGACCATCCAGGCCCGTACGGCCGTCATGAGCACGACCGGCTTCATGGAAGGACCCCCCACCCGCACCGGCCCCTCCGTGGTCGACTTCATGGGAGGAGCCCACCTCGTCGGCGGCGTCCTCGCGGCGCTCTACCAGCGCGAGCACACCGGTCGAGGCCAACACGTGGAGGTGGCGCTTCAGGACGCGATTCTGCCGTCGCTCACGTCGAACATCGCGGGTATGGCTCACAGCGAGAACTCGATGCCGGAGCGGACCGGGAACCGTCACGGCGGCATGGCGGTCGTGCCGTACAACGCGTACCCGGCACGCGACGGCTGGGTGACCGTGCTGTGTCCAACTCAGGTGCACTGGGATCGACTGTGCGACATCATGGGCGACCCCGACGCGAAGGACCCTCGCTTCGATTCGATGGGTGGCCGCTGCGATCACGTCGACGACGTCGACATGATCGTCGAACGGTGGACGAGCACACACACCAAGCAAGAGATAGCCGACCTGCTGGAGAACACCGGCATCCCCACCGCGCCCGTCATCGACCTTGCCGAACTGATGGTGGATCCCCACATCACCGAGCGTGGCGTCCTGCGCCGGATGTCCGACGACAAAGGCTCGTGGATGACACTCGGCAGCCCACTGTTCCTCTCCGACTCACCGATCGTGGAGCCGACCAGGGCTCCCGGTCTGGGAGCCGACACCGACCAGATCCTGCTCGAGGAGCTGGGTATGTCGTCCGAGGAGATCGAGCAACTGCGCTCGGCTGGAGCCATCTGAGGGTGGTCGGCACCCGTAAAATCATCTGTAGCAGGAGGTAGTAATGCGGGGTCTGGTGTTCGACGGAGATCGGCGGGTTTCACTGCGCCCTTTTCCAGACCCGAAGCCCGGCGAAGGTGAAATCGTCATCCAGGTAACCGCATCGGGTATGTGCGGGAGCGACCTGCACTACTACCGTGCAACCACCGATGCCATGCCCGACGCAGGGGAAATCTGCATCGGTGGCCACGAGCCGGCCGGCGTCGTCGAGGAGATCGGACCGGGTGCCGACGACAGCGTGGCCATCGGCGATCGTGTGATGATCCATCACTACGCGGGCTGCGGACGCTGTGTCGCATGCCGGTCCGGGTGGACCCAGATGTGCACCACCAGCGCTCCCCTCGTGTACGGCAAGAACGCGCACGGCGCCCATGCCCCGTTCATGCAGGTTTCAGCGAGATCAGCACTTCGACTTCCCGACTCCCTCTCCTTCGAGGCCGGCGCGGCGATCGGATGCGGGACAGGTACCGCGTGGGGCGCGCTGGAACGACTCGGCGAGATCGGCGGCACCGATGTCGTGGTGTTCGGGCAAGGACCGGTCGGTCTCTCCGCCACCATGCTCGCCGCGGCGCGAGGAGCGCGAGTCATAGCAGTGGATCTCGAGCCCAAGCGGTTGTCCCAGTCGACTCGGTTCGGTGCTGCCGAGACCGTCGACGCCGGGTCCGTCGACGCCGTCCAGGCGATCAAAGATCTGACTCGAGGATTGGGCGCACCGGCGATTGTCGAGACTTCCGGCGCCACCGTAGCTGCCAAGTCAGCCGTGGCGGCGCTGGCACCATGGGGTCGTCTGTGCGTGGTGGGGTTGGGTGGCACCGTCGAACTCGATGTCCGGCAGAACCTCTCACGGCAGCTGACCGTCATGACGTCCTGGTCACTGTCGAGTGTTCAGCAGCTGGAATGCGCCGACTTCATCGAACGTCACGCGCTGCCGGTCGATGACCTGTTCAGCGATCGCTGGTCCTTGGACCAAGCAGAAGAGGCATACACGAAGTTCGACAAACAGGACGCAGGCAAAGGCGTGTTCGTCTTCTGACCGACCTGAACAGATTCATATCCGATCCGCCTCGGCCACACAGTGGTCGGCGATGGCGAAGAGAAAGGACAAATGATGCTTGTCAACGCCCGCTCCACGGCGGCCCCGGGCGCGCCGTTCGAAGCGACCAAGATCGAGCGACGGGAGGTCGGCCCGGCGGATGTACTGATCGACATTGCGTACGCCGGCATCTGCCACACCGATGTCAGCCGGGCGCGCAGCGAATTCGGCAGCACGAACTACCCGCTGGTCCCTGGACACGAGATCGCCGGAACCGTGTCCGCCGTCGGCGGCGAGGTCAGCAAGTTCGCTGTGGGCGACCGTGTGGGGATCGGGTGTTTCGTCGATTCGTGCCGGGAGTGCGACCACTGCAAAGCCGGCCTCGAGTCGTACTGCCGTGTGGAACACATCAGGACCTACAACGCCGTCGGCCGTGACGGGAAGGTCACCCAGGGTGGGTATAGCGAGAAGATCGTCGTGGACGAGGCGTATGTTCTCCGGATCCCGGACAGTCTCCCGTTGGACGAGGCTGCGCCCCTTCTGTGCGCCGGAATCACCACCTATACCCCTCTCCGCCATTGGAAGGCCGGACCCGGCAGCAGGGTCGCGATCGTGGGATTCGGCGGCCTCGGACACGTCGGCGTGTCGATCTCCAAGGCCCTGGGTGCACACACCACCGTGCTGGATCTGACCATGGACAAGGAAGCCGACGCTCTGCGACGCGGCGCCGATGCCTATCGGCTGACGACGGATCCGACGGTCTACACCGATTATGCCGACACCTTCGACCTGATCGTGTCGACCGTGCCGGCGAACCTCGACTACGACGCCTTCCTCAAGATGCTCGCGCTCGATGGAACCTTCGTCAATCTCGGTGTCCCGAAGCGTCCGATCAGCTTCGATGTGTTCTCCCTGCTGCACAACCGTCGGTCGATCGCGGGAACTCTGGTCGGTGGTATCGAAGAGACGCAGGAGATGCTCGATTTCTGCGCCGCCCACGGGATCGCTGCCGAGGTGGAGGTGATCGACGCCAATGAGATCGATCGGGCCTACGATCGGGTCGCTGCCGGTGATGTCAAGTATCGCTTCGTCATCGACATCAGCACGATGGCTTCGAAATGAAGCGCGAACTCTGATCGACCCAGCTCGCGGGTGCCGTCTGTCCGACGGCACCCGACGGCGACGGCGCCGTGGACCTTTGTCAAGGTGCTCCTTGTCATGCACCGTCAAATTCTTGCCTGTCCCGTCGTTGGCCGCCTCGGCCCCTTCATCATGATCGACATCGACCTGATCGTCCTACCACGGGGTCGGCGTACCACGTACGAAGGATCTCAACGAGGCCTGGTTTGACAGTCGAGAGCGTCTGGCACTCTGCGTATTTCCCTCGCTGCAGCGAGGGTCCCCAAACTTCCAAGGCTTCGGCTGTCCCAACTATTGGATTGTATTCGCATGAACTCTCGTGAGTATCGCCAGTGGCGCCAAAGGCGTCGCGCCGCTTGGATCGAAGTCAACCGTCAACGGATTCATTCCGACACCGATGCGGAGTGTCTCATTGAGTTTGCCAGCAAGTGGGCACCATTCGGGGGCGCCACCGAGGAGGAAATCCTTGTGCACTTCGGAATGACAATGCGCCGGTTCATCGAGCGATTGTGGCAGGTCATCCCTGAATCAAACTGTCTCCCAAGTGAGATACACATTTTAGAGGGCGTATATCCGTACCCGCCGAGTCGGCGGTCCGCACGTCATTGGGCGTGACCGGAACTTCTAGTATTTCGCCACAGCTTGACCGTCAAATTGCTTGCCCCAAGGCGCACTAGAATATGCGACGCGACCGGCGTTCTGGGCATCCCACTGCACTCGATCCCACACCAACAGCCCTAGGGAACATCATGACCCGCCCGCAGTACGACTCATTCACCACGTTGAAGGTAGAGGACCGGGGGCGAATAGTCACCGCGACTGTGGATAACCCACCGTTGCACCTCTTGACACGCCACCTGGTAGAAGACCTCGACACATTTACCCGGCACGTTTCGGCCGACCCCGATGCGCTGGTCGTCGTCTTGAAGAGTCGGGATCCCGAAATCTTCATCACTCACAACGACTTCGCAAACCTCTACCGTATGCAGCCACCAAAAATCCCCGCGTCGGTAGATGAGGTCGGTCTCAACCACATGCATGAAATCTGCGAGCGCTTGAGGACGATGAACAAGATCACGATTGCACAGGTGGAGGGCCGAGCTAGCGGCGGTGGCGCGGCCATAGTGATGGCGTGTGACATGAAGTTCGGCGCCATCGGCAAAGCCGTCTTCAACACGATGTCGGTTCCCATCGGCAGCGTTCCGGGCGGCGGTGCATCGCAATACCTGCCACGCCTCGTCGGACGGTCGCGTGCGATTGAACTCATCATGGGTGGGCTCGATCTGGATGCGCTGACAGCGGAACGCTGGGGGTACCTCAACCGCGCACTTCCGCCTATGGAGATCGACGACTTCGTCTCCAGCACCGCGCGGCGCATTGCCGCCTGCCCTGCGGAGGCTGTTCGCCTCACGAAGGAAGTCATCGCCCTGGCAGACGGACCCATCCAGGATGGACTGCGACAAGAGAACTTCAGACTCCGACGACTCATGGCCTCGTCTGAGTCCTTGGCCAACGTCGAGCGATTCCTCGCCATAGGTGGTGAGACTCGAGAGGGCGAGATGCGCCTGGAGGCCCTACTTGGCGACGTGCTGAGTTCCTCGCTATAACGGGTCGCTCCCCATCAGTCCGGACCAACGCGGAATTCCCAAGTAACACCACTGTTTTCCAGCCGAGGCCGGAGCCAGCGGCGCTACTCGAGATCAATCCGCGGGGTGGTGTTCCCGAGGACCGACAACGCCGATCGACTCCACGCGGAACTAATCATTGGATAAACGCCTACTACTCACACTCGTCCGCTGCAGCACCCGCACCTCATGCAGGACTGGAGAGGATCCACTCGCGGAGTAAGCACGCGATGTCGGCGCTGTTCTTCTCCAACATCATCATGTGTCCGTTGCCGCGAATACCTCGATCGGCGAGTCGAACGAAATCGTGCTCGACACCAGCTTGGGCGAGGTACGCCGATGTCGCGTGGTCGTACGGCGCATGATACGAGCCCTCACCGGACACGATCAGAATTCGGAGGCGAGCCAGATTCGGCAGCCGGCGCGCAGGCTCTGTCTGACGCCAGTACCGCGCAAATCCGGGTCCGTCGGGACTTTCCTGACGCTCGAACGCCAGCTCGCCCGCAGATTCGATGGGCGGCGAATAGGTGATCGGCGCCCGCGTTATTCCCCACGGCCGGGCCAGGTCACCGTCGTCGAACCAGTCCGGCTCCGCAGTGAATCGTACGTCGTAGACGGGCGGACCGTTCGGCTCGATCGCCACGATTGCACGCGTCAAGTCCGGACGTGCGTCGCCGATCTGCCAACCGAGCGGGGCGCCCAGGGAATGCGTGAGTAAAATTGCGGGACCGATCTTGTCGAGCAACGCGGCGCCGGCGTCGCGCATTGCCCGCTCCACCGACGCTGCGTCGACCGGACTCGACACCTGTGACGCGTAGAACTGGTCGAAGGTCGGATCTCCCCGTCCCCCATCGCCGGGCCACTGGGTGTGCAGATGCGCCTGCGGCCACGACGGTGCCGAACGGTCGGCGCACACTCGGCCGGCGACCGCTGTTGCCGGGCGCAGTGCGCCCACCTGATCGTGCCCTTGGGCTCGACCTCCGCCTGGCGCGTCGACGACGTACACGGCGAATCCGTCCGCGACGAAGTTGTCTGCCCAGCCGCGCCGACCATCGGGCGTCGACAGGAAGCCCGCGCCAGTCTGTCCGCCTCCATGAATCATCACAACCGGGAACGGGTAGCACGGCTCCGCCGGTATCTGGTACTGGACAAACGCCTGGCCCGTCATCGTGTCAGTGTCGTCGTTATACCGGCCACCGACATAAAAGCAACCCTGGTCGGCCAATACGAGCGGCCGTCTGGATTCGTCTGCGTCCTCACCTGGCTCGTTGCGGTCGGTTGTCATATTTCGTCCGCAATGTCGGTCAAGGTCGACACGTGATCAACCTGTCAAAGCATGCGACCGCGCACCGCCCACGTACCTGCATCCCCCGCACCAGGATCACGACGAACCTCCCACGCCGAGCAGACCACTCACCTCGTTGACGTCGTCTACCGATTCGAGGGATGCGCACGCCTGGAAGAACTGATCGAAACGACCTTGTCCGACCCGACGCACCAGCAGGTCTTCCCATTTCTCCCGCAGATCGTCCCAGGCCGGGGCTGGGGTCCTGAACCGATGCCCCCGGGGGTGCTCGACCCTGCGCGAAACCGAGCCACCACCGACCTCGATCGTCACTTCGGCACCACGCCCTTGCGGCTGAATGCGATCGAATTCCGCGTCGCCGATCAGGGCGACGAGCGACTTCAGTCGCAGCACCTCCGGGTCATTGAGCAATGCCGCCGAGTGCGCTTCGTCGAACCCAAGCTTGCCCGCCACCAGCGCGGCCGCAACCATGTGCTGTAGACAGATGGTCGGCATCGACCGGTTGTCGACAACGCTGGCCGGATGCGACGGCATACGAACGGTGATCCGCTCGATGTCATCGAGCGCGAAGCCGTGCTCACTCTTCAATCCGAGGACGGCTTCAACCGGAGAATGGATGGGGTAACCCGCGGAATAGAACTTGAAGTTTGCGCCCATCACCGCGTAGTCGGCGCCGAGGTCCTTTGCCAGCTGTCCCTCGCGCCCTTGCTCGGCCCACGTGTCGATGATCCCACCTGGGGCCTCGAAGATGTTGTCGCTGGCCTCGAAACCCGTTGCCGCAAGAACCGCGCCGGTGACGCCTGCGTAGGCCGCCTGGCCGGTGACGAACGCTTTACTCATGTGCCTGCGCTCCCCGTAGGGTGCATTGAGCGCCACGCTCTGCTGGACAGCCAGCGCAGCCGCGAACAGATGCCGGTTCTCGTCCAACCCGAGCAACCGCGCACACGCGAACGCCGCGCCCAGCGAATGCAATGAGCCCGGATCGATTCCGTGGTTGCCCATCATGGGCGCAAGGCCCCCGGTCACCGAGATGACTCGTGCGCCGACGTCGTAACCAAGGGCCACTGCGTTCACCAGATCGCGCCCGGTGCAAAACTGGCGTTCGGCCAGTGCGGCCGCTGCAGGAACGATGATCGCGGCCGGATGACCGGTGCCGAGGAAGTCCGACGTCGCATGCACGCTGTCGAACTCGTCAGCGTGGCCGGAGGTGCCGTTGGCGAGGGCGGCCAGCGGCGCTGAACATCGGTTGGGCGAGCCGAGCACGACCGACTGCGGTCTGCCGCCCAGATCGTCGACATAGCGTCCGATGATCCGGCCTGCCGGGAGCTCGGCGCCCACGAATCCGCACGCGAGCTGATCGAACACGATGAGCTTCGCACGATCGGCCACCTCCCCGGGCAATGTTTCGTACTTGGTGGCAGTGGCATAGCTCGCCAATGTGTAAGCGGCACTGCCGATCAGGGTGTCTGCAGCGACTTCATGTTGCTTCAGCATTCTTTTCCGTATCTCTTCGTTGTGACGATGGCACAACATTCGGCAACGATCGCGGCCGGGGTCGATCGAGGCCCGCTCGACCGCGGCCGCAATCGCGTGGTGCGGGGGTTGGGTGGTTCAACAGCGCGGCGATCCAATCCACGCGCCCGAATCGGCATCACATCGCGCTACCGGAGTTCTTCCATTCGAGCGGCTTCTTCGTCAGCGCGCTCATGATCCTGTCGATCAGGAATCCGGCCAGCAGGAGCGCGACCAGCGCCGCGTACGTGCCCGCGGAGTTGAACGACGACGCGTTACGTGCGACGAGGTGACCCAGGCCCTGGTCGCCGGCGAGCATCTCGGCGACCACGACTCCGACGATCGCCTGCGGCACCGCGAGCTTGAGTCCTGCGAAGACCCACACCAGCGCCGAGGGAAGCCGGACGCGCCACAGGACATCCAGGGTCGATCCGCCCATGATGCGGACCGAATTGATCAGCGATTGCTTCACTTCCCGGATGCCGAAGAAAGTGTTGAAGAAGATGAGAAAGAACGCGACGACCGCCGCGGTGAGGACTCCCAGTGCTGACCCGATTCCGACCCACATGATGAAGAGCGGGATCAGGGCGAACTTCGGCATGGTGTAAAGCGCGGTAATGAATGGTTCGAAGGTGTCACCCAATAGCCGTGACTGACCCAGGATCACTCCGACCGCGATGCCGGCGGTTCCACCGAGCACCATACCGAGGGCGGCGTTGCTGAACGTCTGGAGAGCGGCATCGAGGATGACACCGGTGGTGAGCCATTCCCAGAAGAGCGGGAACACCTTCGATGGCGCACTGATCATGATGTCGTTGATCAGCCGACCGGAGACGAGCTCCCAGGTCGTGAGCAGGACGGCAATGATCGCGATCTGTGCGACGGCGATTTTCGCCCGGTGCATCCTACGAGTGTGTGAGACCGAACTGCGCGGCTTCACCGACGGGGACGCCGGACCCGCCGGTGCACTGAGGACTTGTGTGGACATAAGTTTCACCTGTCTTGGTCAGGGGTTGAAGCTCGATGGATTCGTCACGCTCAAACGGCTGGCATGTTCGGGTCACGCGCGCTACGGAGCCCTTCATTCAACTCGCGCTCGAACCGGGCGTACTCGTCTGTGTAGGCGAGGGTTTCGAGGTCCCGCTCGTCACCGTAGGGAACTTGGAACTCGGCAACCAAGCGGCCGGGTCGCCCTCCGCCGACGATCAGCACTCGGTCGGCCAGCTTTGCTGCCTCGGCGATGTCGTGAGTGACGAAGACGACCGTTTGGTTCAGTCTCTTCACTGTTCGTCGTAGCTCGACATGCATCTGGTGACGAAGCTGGGCGTCGAGAGCCGCGAACGGCTCGTCCATCAAGAGCAGGCGGGGATCGTAGATCATGCTTCGTGCGAGGAGTGCGCGGCGGCGCATGCCACCACTGAGCTGGCTCGGAAACAGACTTCCGGCTTCCGAGAGATCCAGAAGCGAGAGGTAGTGCTCGACCTGCGCCTTGGTTTCGGACTTGCTCACTCCTCGCATGCGCAGAGGCAGACCGACATTCGCTTGCACGGACATCCAGGGCAGGAGGGTGTCATCCTGAGTCATGTAGCCGACATTGGTGTTGACACCGTTGATCTCGGCGCCGTCGAAACGAACGTATCCGCTGCGCGGGCTCAGCAGCCCGGCGGCGAGGTTGAGGATGGTGGTCTTTCCGCATCCGCTCGGTCCGAGCAGCACGACGAACTCGCCAGGTTCGACCTGCATTGTCACATTGTGGAGAACGTCTTCACGTTCGTCGAAACCTATCGCTAGGTTCCGTACCTCAAAGATCGGCCCGGATGCGGGGCTGGTAGCTGATTTCGCGGCGGCTCGTCTTGCATGGTGGGCTAACTTCGACATGATCAGGCTCCTAAAGGTGTAGCTCGGGGTAGGCGTTGACTCGAGCTCCGTCAGTTCTCTCCGCGTGCCACCGGGTTGACGATTTTCTCGTAATCCAGTTCGGAATAGTCATGTTCGGAGAGGGGATCAAAGATTCGGACGAAGGTGTTCCAGTCCTCACGAGTGAACAGGTTACCCACGTAGTACGCCTTGACGGCTTCGCTCCACGCGAGGTCGAATACCGTTTGATCCATGCCGCTGTAGATGGAATTCTTCAGGATCTGCCCCGTCTTTTCCGGCTCTTGCTTCGTCATCCGGGTGGCCTCGGCGAGCGCCTCGCGGATGCGGTCGACGAGTTCGGGGTTCTGCTCGATGAAGCGCGTGGGGGCAAAAACCACATTGCACACGTACCCGTCCAGCGCCGGCGCCTCACCGTCCGGCACCGAGATGACCGTGGTGGCGGTACCGCGCGCCACGGCGACCTCGCCGGAACCGGCAGCAGCCCACGTTGCGTCGTAGGTTCCCTGCTCGAGGCCTGCTGCTACTGCGGTCGTGGTGTCTGCGAGTGGAACGAGCGTGACGTCGCGGTCGGGGTCAAGTCCTGCGTCGGACAGCACGACGCGCAGAGCGGAATTGCCGGCCGAGCCGGTCACTCCTGCGCCGATCGTCATTCCGCGAAGTGCCTGCACTCGCTCGTCCGGACCGGCATTGACGTTGACGTTGAACTTCTCGATCGCGCTGTTCGAGACGACCAGGCTCTGAATGATGTCGCTGACACCTGCGATGATCTGAAGATCCGCTCCTCCGATAACCGAGTCTACGAACGCGTTGGAGCCTGCGATCGCGATGTCGGCATCGCCGGAGAGGATCGCCGCGATCTGGTTCGAGCTTCCCGATCCAGCTATGTTCACTTGTTCGAAGTTCAGGCCGTACTGAGTGAAATCACCTTGCGTCAAGAGTGTTGCGGGCGCCGTATTGAACGACTGGCTACTGGTGACTCGGACTGTCGTCACGCCAGCTTCGTCGGCCTTCAGTGGCCCGGACTGAGCGCCGCAGGCCGTCAATGCAACCGCGAGCGCGGCAGGAATGGCCAGTAAGGCCAATCGGCGATGCATGATGTATCCACCTCTTGTCATCTCGAAAGGGGGGTGCAAGGAGAAATCGGTATGACACCGGTTGCACGTGGGCTTCGTCGGTTTATCCGGGGAAGCAGGCGTTCACTCGAGCGCAGTCAGCTCTGTCCGCGCGCCACCGGATTGATGATCTTTTCGTAATCCACTGCGGAATAGTCGTGTTCGGAGGACTCATCGAAGATGCCGACAAATGAGTTCCAGTCCTCACGAGTGAACAGGTTGCCCTCGTTGTATCCCTTGACGGCTTCGCTCCAGGCGAGGTCGAATACCGTTTGATCCATACCGCTGTAGACGGAGTTCTTCAGGAACTGTCCCGCCTTTTCCGGCTCCTCTTTCGTCATGCGGGTGGCCTCGGCGAGTGCCTCACGTATGCGGTCGACGAGTTCCGGATTCTGCTCGATGAAGCGGGTCGGCGCGAAGGCCACATTGCAGACGTAGCCCTCCAGTGCCGGCGCCTCGCCGGCAGGCACCGAGATGACCGTGGTGGCGGTACCCCGCGCAACGGCAACCTCGCCGGAACCGATGGTCGCCCAGGTTGCATCGAAGGACCCCTGCTCGAGGCCCGCTGCCACTGCACTATTGGTGTCTGCGAGTGGAACGAGCGTGACGTCCCGGTCTGGGTCCAGTCCGGCATCGTTCAGCACCACGCGCAGAGCGGAATTGCCCGCCGAACCGGTCGGTCCCGCACCGATCTTCATCCCGCACAGTGCCTGCACGCGGTCCCGCGGGTCGGCATCGACGTCGACACCGAATCGCTCGATCGCGTTGTTCGACACGACCAGGCTCTGAATGATGTCGCTGAGGCCTGCGAACATCTGAAGATCCGCTCCTCCGATAGCCGAGTCCACGAACGCGTTGGAACCTGCGATATCAGCGTCGCCGGAGAGGATCGCCGCGACCTGGTTCGAGCTTCCCGATCCGGCGATGTTGACCTGCTCGAAGTCCAGGCCGTACCTCTCCGCGAAATCACCATGGACCAAGAGTGCCGCGGGCGCTGTGTTGAACGACTGCGTGCTCGTGATTCGGATTGTCGTGATTCCGTCCTCGTTGGCCTCCAGCTGCCCGGATCGAGCGCTGCAGGCCACCAAGGAAGTCGCAATCGCGGCGGAAGCGACCAACAAGCACAGTCGGCGAAACATCACTTCTCACACATCGTCTCATTTCGGGGGTGCGCAAGGAGAACTCGGTGCGAGACCGGCTGCGCCTGGGCGTTGGTCGGACCAGAGCAGCTATCCGATGGACTTGTACTCGAGGTACTCCTCGACTCCAAAGCGGCCCGATTCGCGGCCGATTCCGGACAGTCTGAATCCGCCGTGCGGCGACCTCAGGTTCACGGGTGAACCGTTGATGCGGATGCGACCGGCGCGCAGCTTGCTCGCCAGCTTCTTCGCCCGATCGGCGTCGCCGGCCCAAATCGCCCCGGCCAGCCCGTATTGGGAGTCGTTCGCGATCTGGAAGGCCTCTTCCTCGCTGTCGAAGGGGATGATGACAACGACGGGCCCGAAGATTTCCTCTCTGGCGACTCGAAGAGAGTTGTCGCCGGAGAAGACGGTGGGGCGCACGAAGAATCCACGCTTGATGCCCTCGGGTGCCTCCGAGCCGCCCGTCAGCAGGCGCGCTCCCTCGTCGATTCCCACCTGGATGTAGTCACGGACGCGCTGGCGCTGCGACGCGTTCGCAACCGGGCCGAGGGTCGTGCTGGGGTCATAGGGATCTCCCAGTACGAAGCTTTCCGCGGTACGGATTGCGAGCTGCTCCGCTTCTGCCAGTCTCGATCGCGGTACGAGCATCCGCGTGAGCGCGCCGCAGGCCTGCCCTGTATTGCGGAAGGCATCCGTGATTCCGCTGGTGACCGCGGTCTCGAGGTCGGCATCCTCGAGGATGATGTTCGCCGACTTGCCGCCGAGTTCGAGGCAGACCTTCTTGACCGACTGTGCGGCCAGCTCCATCACACGCCGGCCGGCGCGGACGGATCCCGTGAGCGACACCATGTCCACCAGCGGGTGCGTCACGAGCGCCTCGCCGACGACCGGCCCGGTTCCCGACACCAGGTTGAACACGCCGTCGGGGAGCCCTGCTTCCTCGGCGATCTCCGCGAACAGGAACGAGCTCAGCGGAGCGAGCTCCGTGCCCTTCAGCACGACGGTGCATCCGGCAGCAAGTGCCGCTCCGGCCTTCAGGCTCACCATCCGCATCGGGCCGTTCCACGGCGTGATGGCGCCGACGACGCCCGCGGCCGCACGGGAGACCGTCGTGTTGCCGACCTGTTCCGACCACACGATGTCGCTGAGGCTGTCCGCGGCGATCTGAAGGTCCTTGATCGAGGCTCGTGCATGCGCGGCCTCCGCCATCTTGGCGGGATATCCGAGCTCACTGATGATGGTCTTGGTGATCTCGTCGACCCGCGCTTCCATGCCGCGCGCAATCTTGTGCAGCATGTCGGCACGCTCGTCGGCCGGCGTCTGAGACCATACCGGGAACGCGTCTGCGGCTGCCTGTGCGGCGAGATCGACGTCCTCCGCAGTACCTGCCGGAATGGTCGCGATTACTTCCTCGGAGATCGCGCTGATGACGGGAATGACGTCGGCGCCTGCTGAAGGAACCCACTTGCCGTTGATGAAGATCTGATCTTTGACGATCAACCGAACTCACTCCTGTGACGTTGTCGGGACGTCGCGGGGGACAAAGCTGCAGCGCTTGGACGCCCCGACGAACGCGGATATGTAGATGGCTCGCCACACTGGTTCCGTCCGGAAACCCATCGTAAGTTCGTATATACGAACCTTTGATCGCAAGTGTGACCTTGAGCACGCTACGCGGATTCGGACAAAGCTGTCAATGTCTCTCGCCGGTCGTTCGCCGAGACTCTCGTGAAACTCGCCCCGCCTGCCCCCCATTGCCGCCCAGCTTGTTGACGAGTGACTCCCACCACAGCTACGGTCGTTCCGTTCCCGTTTAGGAACAATTGTTCGTATATAGGATCATCGAAGGGAAGTCCGCAGATGAAAGTAGGGTTCATCGGCCTCGGCGGCATGGGGTCGGGCATGGCCCACAACCTCCTCGACGCCGGATACGACCTCGTCGTGCACGACATCAA
Source organism: Rhodococcus sp. NPDC127593 (assembly GCF_042671975.1). Lineage (NCBI taxonomy): Bacteria > Bacillati > Actinomycetota > Actinomycetes > Mycobacteriales > Nocardiaceae > Rhodococcus > Rhodococcus sp. NPDC127593. Next base: position 71,096 of record NZ_JBHXWI010000030.1, read on the forward strand.
GCGAGAAAGCGGGCAACCGTTCGAGCAGGCAGGCGCAAGCTGGGCCGACAGTGTCGCCGAGCTCGGTCGGCAGGTCGACGTAGTTTTCACCTCACTTCCCGGTCCGGCGGAAATGCAGGAAGTCGGCCTCGGCAAGGATGGTCTGCTGAGCACACTGCGGACCGGAAGCGCCTGGTTCGACCTGACAACGAATTCCCCCGCTGTTGTCCGTGAGGTGCACACGGCCTGTGCCGACCACGGCGTCGAACTGTTCGATGCACCGGTCAGCGGCGGGCCCAAGGGTGCACGAACGGGAAAGCTCGCCATCTACGTCGGCGGTAGTCAGACGGCATTCGACCAGCACAAGCAGGTGCTCGATGCCATCGGTGACCAAATCCTCTATGTCGGCGAGATCGGTGCGGGCAATACGGCCAAGCTCGTTCACAACTGCGCGAGCATCACGATTCGTCTCGCCATTGCCGAGGTGTTCACCATGGGAGTCAAGGCCGGTGTCGAGCCGGCAGCGCTCTGGCACGCCATGCGGCAGGGCGCGATCGGGCGTTCACGCACGTTCGACCGGATCAGCGATCGGTACCTGCAGTCCGCTTACGAGCCACCGTCTTTCGCACTGGCACTCGCCAACAAGGACCTTCGTCTGGCCCTCGAATTGGCCGACCAACTCGACGTGCCGATGCGATGCGCCAAAGTTGCACAGGCGGACTTTGCGGAGGCCCTCGACCGAGGATGGGGGCATCGCGACTCGCAGTCGCCGATGCAGCTGCAGAACGAGCGAGCGAACGTGACGATCAAGCTGTCCGCAGAAGATGTACAGGAAGTACTCGATCGAGGCTGACCAGCCGCCTCGTTCACAAACATCAGGAGATCCATTGGAAGCCAACGAGACCGGACGTCGCATCATGAGCGAACTCATGGGTGCGGACTACGTCGAGAAGAAGGACGAGACCCGCAACGAGTTCAACGACGTCATTCACGACTACTCCATCGAGGTCTGCTTCGGCCGGGTGTGGGCACGCGACGGCATCGACCGCAAGCAACGCAGCATCGTCAACATCGCCATGCTGACGGCGCTCAACCGACCGGCTCAGCTCGCCCACCATGTCGAAGGCGCCCTCACCAACGGCTGCACGGTCGCCGAAATCAAGGAAGTACTGCTGCAGGCGGCCGTTTATTGCGGACTCCCCGCAGCTGGTGAAGCGTTCCGGGTCGCAGAGAACGTTCTGCGCGAACACGGCCATCTCGACTGACACGTGCCACCCATTCTTCGGGCCGGCCCGTCCCCGTCAATCCTCCACAACTCCTCTACGAACCTTCCGGCGCCTCCCTCCCCTCGCTGGGTGATGTGACTCGTCGGCAGCAAGGAGATCTAAATGACCCACTCGCAGGAGAAGGTCCACCCACCGAGTCCCACACCCGGATCCTCCACGGGTAAGGCCAATCCGCCGGGCATGAAGAAGGTCGCGGCAGCGAGCTTCATCGGTACCGTGATCGAGTTCTACGACTACAACATCTACGGTGTCGCCGCGGCGCTCGTGTTCCCGACCGTGTTCTTCCCCGCGTTGGGTGCGGTGGCGGGCACCGTGGCATCCTTCGCCACACTCGGCGTGGCCTTCGTCGCCCGGCCTTTCGGCAGCATCCTGTTCGGACACTTCGGTGATCGTCTGGGCAGAAAGAAGACTCTGATTGTCACGATGCTGTTGATGGGTGTGGCTACCCTCCTGGTCGGCGTGATGCCGACTGCGACACAGATCGGCGTGGCCGCACCGATTCTCATCGTTGTTCTACGGATCCTGCAGGGCCTTGCCGCGGGTGGTGAATGGGGCGGCGCGGTGCTGTTCGTCTCCGAGCATGCACCGAAATCCAAGCGTGGGTTCTGGTCGATGTTCCCGTCGCTCGGTGGTGGCGGCGCGATCATTCTGGCCAACGCCACGTTCTTCGGGACGGCCGTCGGGATGAGCGACGAGACGTTCCTCGCGTGGGGTTGGCGAGTCCCCTTCCTGGCCAGCATCCTTCTCATCGGGGTCGGACTCTGGGTCCGATTGACCATCGACGAGACACCGGTGTTCGCTAAGCAGATCAAGAAGCACGGGGCAGCGCGCACGCCTTTCCTGGATGCGTTCAAGAGCCAGCCGAAGCAGGTCCTGCTGGCAACCGGTACTGCAGCGATGACGCTGTCGTTGACGTACATCGGTGGTACCTACTTGATCAGCTACGGCACCAAGATTCTCGAACTGCCGCGTCCGTTTGTCCTCAGCATCGCGGTCGTCGGTGGTTTCGCGATCTCCGTTGCGGTCATCCTCGGCGCCGTCCTGTCCGATCGAATCGGTCGGCGCCGCATGATCATGACGGCTGCGTGTCTGGCCATTGTCTGGACACTGATGCTGTTCCCGATCCTCGAGACGCGGTCGTTGTTCGCTTTCGCGCTCGGTGTTCCGGTGACGATGTTCATCTCGGGTCTGGCGACGGGTCCCCTCGGTGCGTTCCTCTCCGAGTTGTTCCACACTCGCTACCGCTACACCGCGACCGGCCTGAGCTACAGTCTCGCCGGCATGCTCGGCGGGGCGATCCCCCCGCTCATCGCGACGCCCATCATCGCAGCCTGGGGCGGATTCGCCTTCGGTCTCGTCATGGCCGCCCTGGCGGTGGTGAGTCTGACCTGCGTCCTGATGATCGGCGAAACGAAGCAACTGGACCTCGACCGCGAAGACGGCGTCCCCGTTTCGTGACGAATCCGTAGACAGCAGACTGCCTCCGGTCCTTCATCGGGACCGGAGGCAGTCCGGCGTCAATGGCCATGAGCACGCTACGAAGGGAGCTGACGATGAACTCCGACTCCGGACACAGAAGCGTGACGGGTGGGCGGCGCCGCCTGATCCTCTTACGGCACGGGGAAAGCGCGTGGAACGCCGCTGATCGGTTCGCCGGCTGGGTCGATGTTCCACTGACCGACGCGGGGCAGGCCGAGGCCCACCGATCCGGTGAGCTGATCCGTCAGGCCGACCTGCTTCCGGATGTCGTGCACACGTCGCTGCTGCGCCGTGCTGTCGCGACGGCCGATGTTGCGCTCAATGCCGCTGAACGTCAATGGATTCCCGTCCATCGCAGTTGGCGGCTCAACGAGCGCCATTACGGAGACCTCCAAGGGCGAACCCGAGAAGATGTCCGCGCCCAGTTCGGCGACGCCCGCTTCTTGCTATGGCGACGCTCGTACAACGTTGCACCACCCGCGATTCGACCAGGTAGCGCTTTCTCACAGGACGGCGATCCCCGTTATCGCGCGTTGGGCGTCGACGTCCCCTCGGCGGAGTCACTGCACGACGTGCAGAACCGGCTACTCCCATACTGGGAGAAAGCAATCGTCCCCGATCTGGTGCGCGGTCGAACAACACTGGTCGTCTCCCACGGAAATGCCCTGCGCGCGCTGATCATGCATCTCGACTGCCTGACTGCCGACGACATCGGTGCGGTGAACATTCCGACCGGAATCCCGATTCGATACGACTTGGACGACGCTCTGCGCCCGGTCGTGCCCGGAGGTGTCGTCCTGGAGCCCACCCACGTGTCTTAAGCGAGGTCACGCGCCTCGAACAGGAGCTCCACCACAGCCTTGGGGTCGGTGACCATCGCGTTGTGAGAGGTCTGCAGTACCCGGTAGTGGAAGCGGGGATCGGTTGCACCACGTTCTCGGGCTCGCTCGAGCAGATGGGGTTCGAGTGACGAGGGGACGCACTCGACGAACATCCCGGGGTGACGCCAGAGCCGGTCGGTGGCGCCGATCCGATCCTGATAGGTCTTCAGTGGTTGCGCGGTCATTCGACTGTTCGCCCACGCGACGTCGTCCGGATCCGTCACCCCGTATCGACTCGCGTCGGCCGGGGGGATGTACCAGGAATCTCCGTGCTCATCGGCCAGCGCGGTCATCGCCGCGGCCCGCGATTCACCGTTCAGGTCGAAGACCGACTCCCCGGCGCGGGGCACGAGTGCGTCGAGCAGGACGACGGTCTTCACACGGTCGGAGATGTCCTCCATCGCACCGGTGACCACCATGCCGCCGTAGCTGTGACCGACGAGCACGGCGTCTCGGATGTCTTCGAAGGTGAAAGTCGCGACGAGATCCTGAATATGGGTGTCGAGGCCGATCTGCGGGCTCAGGAGATGAGATCGGTCGCCCAGCCCCGTCAGGGTCGGTGTGTAGACCTCATGTCCATCCTGGCGGAGAAGCGCGGCGACACGCCGCCAACACCACCCGCCGTGGCGACCGCCGTGGAGCAGCACGAAGGGTGTCGATACTGGTGAAGAGGCCGCATCCATCGCAGCTTCCCTTTCTCGAGTCACTACTGCACAAGTTTGATGTGGACGATCGATCCGACATGTCATCAGGGCGAAGGCGGCATTGGTGTTTCGTCATTGCTGACGCCGCCGGGCGCGCCCGCTCGGTTCACCTGCGAGGTCACGATTCGTGGTGAAACGAGCGGTGGCGCCCAGCGGTGCAACTGCCGCACGAGCTCTGCGACTCAGCGCTCAGCGCGGGGAACCGATCCGCTGCTGCCATCCGTCGACGTGGTCGAGCAGCAGTTTCCTCAGTTCCTGCTCGCGTGGCAGCATGTCGGCGCTCGCACCGACCAGGGTCACTTCGGCAACAGGATTCCCGGCCTTGTTCCGAACCACCGTGGCCAGCGCGAACCGAGTACCGGCGTGGAGCGTGTTCCGGGCGACGCGGGTGCGCTTGATCTCGTCGTATTCGCTGAGGAAGGTGTCGACGAGCGCCGCTTCGTCACTCCCGCACCGACGAAGGTAGGCGTCCATCTGGCTCGCTGGCTGGTCGGCCAGCAGTGCCTTGCCGCCGGCGGTCTCGAGCAACCGCCGGCGAATATTCTTGCGGGCGCCGAACCCGGCGAGGAGATCCGCACCGATCTCGGAGACATAGATGAGGTTGTCGCCGGCTTGAACGCCGAGAAACACGGTCACGCCGGTCGCCTCGTGCAGCGCCTGGAGATCGGCGTCGGTGACCGATCCGGCACGAAGGTGTCCACTTGCCAGCGTCAGCCCGTGCAGGGCCGGACCGATGTAGAACCGGTTGTTGTCCTGGTGGAGCCATCCGGCAGCGACCAGCCCGCGAATGAAACCGTGTACCGAGCTCTTCGGAGCGTCCAACGCTCGGGACAGCTCGGCGAAGGTCATCCCCGGGTTGTAGACAACCTCTTCGAGGATGCGTGTCACACGGTCGATCGTCCGGTGGTTCTGCGGACCTCGGTCCACGCGGTCGCTCGAAGAATCGCTCACGGTCACAATTTAACCCCATCCATTCGTGGTATCCGGCCGCTGCAGCCTTTCATCTCAGGCTCCGACGAATACCGGGGGACGCTTGGCGATCGAAGCCGCAATGCCCTCGTGCAGATCAGCGGTTGCCAGCAGCATCGTCTGCGCGGTGGCTTCCTCGTCCAAGGCCGCCGTCACCTGCGCAGCGAGGGAGCGTCGCATCGTGGACCTGATGGCAACCAAAGACAGCGGCGAGGACTCCGCGATCTCGGTTGCCCACTCGATCGCGGCCTCACGGGGATCACCGGCGGTGACCCGATCACACAATCCGATCGCCAGAGCCTCGTCCGCACCGACGTTGCGGCCGGTGTACAGCAGGTCCAGTGCCTTCTGCTGGCCGACGACCGCGGGAAGGGTGACAGACAGCCCGAAGCCGTGATGAAAGCCGAGTCTCGCGAAGTTCGCCGTCAGCCTGGCGTCCTCGCCCGCAACACGGAAGTCCGCGGCCAACGCGAGACCGAGCCCACCTCCGACCGCCGCGCCCTGGACTGCCGCGACGATGGGCTTTCGGGTGGTGAACAGCGACGCAGCTGCGCGGTAGACCCGGCGAAGGATGTGTTGGTCCACACCCCGGAGATCGGCGCCCGCACAAAAGTTCCGTCCCTGTGAGCAGAGGACGATCGCACGAACATCGGCGACGGAGTCGAAGTGCACGAGTGCCTCACCGATGTCGCTCAGACTGGCCTCGTCGAAGAAGTTGTGCGGTCCTCGCTGTACTTCGACGATGCCCACCCGTCCCTGGGTGAGGGCTTCAACCACGCTGGTCATCGGACCTCCTCGAGGAGCTGTCGTGCGGCGGCAACGACCCCCTTCTTGTCGATCTTGCCTGCGTGGTTGACCGGGAAGGGCTCGCGGTGCGGGACCCAGCGGCTCGGGATCGCGAAGGATGCGATCCGGCCACGCAGCTGACCTGCCAGGGTGTCCGGATCGACGTCATGGGTGAGAACGACCGCCGCCATGACCTCCTCACCCAGATCCGGGTGAGGCATCCCGAACACGACGGCGTCTGCCACGTCCGGCAAGGCCGTCAGAGCCGCTTCGACCGCTGCGGGGGCGATGTTCTCACCACCGCGGATGATCATCTCCTTCGACCGTCCGGTGATGAACAGGTATCCGTCGTCGTCCAGACGTCCCAGGTCACCGGTGTGCAGCCAGCCGTCGGAGTCGATCGGCGCTTCCTTTTCCCCCAGGTACCCGAGCATCTGGGTCGGGCTCCGCAGGAGGATTTCCCCGTCCGTGAACTCGGTAGCCGGGGCGATCGTGATCTCGACGCACGGCAGAGCCCGTCCGGTGGTTCCGGGGCGCTCGACGGTGTCGGCTCCCGAGGCCGCGACGCCTTGTCCGCCGTTCTCGGTCAGCCCGTAGCCGGTGGCGATTCGCGGCTCCACACCGGAGAGCCCGGTGCGGATGCGTTCGACGAACTCCGGGGTCATCGGGGCGCCGCCGACGGTCAATGACCTCAGCGTGGTCAGGTTGCGGGTCCGAACATCCGGATGCTCGAGAACACGGGAGACCATGGTCGGCACCGCGCTCCACCGTTGCACGCGCCACTGCTCGATCAGTCGCATTGCCTCGAGGGGATCGAACCGGCCTGCCGGCATCACCAGCGTGTCCCCGACGCAGATCGCCCGCAGGAGGGTCTGCACTCCGCCGACGTGGAACATGGGCCCGGTGTGCAGGGCGGGCTGGCCGGTCGATTCGTCGACCTGATGCGGCAACCGCCGGGTGATGTGCAGAAGCATCTGCAGTCCGGCAAGCAGCGACCGGTGGGAGAGGACGGCGGCCTTGGGGCGGCCCGAGGTTCCGGAGGTGAAGATGATCGTCGCGGGGGCGTTCTCGTCGATGTCATCGACGGACGCTTCCAGCTGTGTCTCCGAGTCGGTCTCGGACTGCGGATCCCAGGGGAGCAACTCCCATTGGGACGGCACCCGGTCGACGACCCGGTCGTCGGCGATCACCAATGCGGGGGCAACCGTGTCCAGCGAGTCGGCGAGTTCCTTCTCGCTCCACCAGGCGTTGGCCAGAACCGCGACGCCGCCGGCGGAGACGGTCGCCCAGAAGTTCACGATCCATTCCGGGCTGTTCCATCCGAGAATCACCACGCGATCACCGGTGGTGACGCCGCGTGCCCGCAGTTCAGAGGTGCGTGCCCGAACTGTCCGATGGAACTGGGCGAAAGTCATCACGCGTTCGCCCTGGACGATGTGCGCACGTTCGCTCCAGCGGTCCGCAAAAGGCAACAGTGACCCGAGATTGCGTGGGCGTTCCGCGTACATGCGGAATTCTCGGCCGTCGACGACGACGGGGACGATCGACGTTCCCCAGGTCGTGGTGGTGGGCTCGGGGGTCACTGCGCGTTCTCCTCGGCGTCGGCCGCGCGGTGCGGCAGGCGGATGACGGCGGAACCGGGCATCACGGACTGATCGCGCTGGTTGGTTGCCCAGGTCTCGACGTGGACGACGTGGTGGCCGGCGTCGTCGATGAGCTTGTCGGTGATCCGGCCGCCCAGGCGGACGACATCGGACAGGTAGACGTGGGAGCGGTACTGACCGTGGATCGACTCGAGGAAGGCGTCGTCTCCCATCCAGTTCGTCAGTTGGTGGATCTGCCAGGAGGTGCGCTGGATTCCGACGTCGTAGGCGACCTGGGCGCCCTGCAGGCGGGCCGCGTAGTCGTTGTAGTGCACGGAGTAGACGGGCTCGAGCGCGCTGGTCGACGGGTCGCGGAAGGCCCACTTGGGGTGCTTCTTGTAGCGGCGCAGCGCGACACCGTGGGCGGCGATGCGCGGGATCGGTGCGGCACCTGCGGCGACGAACGCGATCTCGTCGGTCAGTCCGATCGGGCCCTTGGTGATCACGTCGAGGTCGTCACCGATCTGAACGTCGTCCCAGTAGCGCGGTTCGGCACCACGCGGCTTCTCGGCGAGGATGTCCGACTCGATCCGTTCGAGCTCGGCCTCGGTCCAGGGGTGTGGAAGTTCGACCTTGCGGGACTCACGCTTCGCTTGCATCTCGGTGCGCTCGAACCGCATCCGCGAGCAGATGAATGTTGCGGCGAGCTCGTCGTTCTGGTTGCGGTATTCCTGCCGCAGGTAGTCCTTGATCCGTCGGCCGGCGAAGTTACTTGCGTCGGTCGGGCCGTCGAACCCGTCGAAAACCACCTTCGCGGTGATCTTGTCGTCGACGCGGATCGGTTCGTGGAAGTTGATGGTGGTTTCGCAGTGGAATCCGCCGAGGCCGGGCCATCCGACCTGCACCGAACCCAGGCAGGCGAAGATGAACGACGGCGGAGCGATGATTCCCTTGTGCGCTGTGGTCGACGCATACTCCTCGTCGGTCCACACCGGGTTGTCGTCACCGATGCCTTCACAGAAGCGCAGGATGGCCAATCGCGTTGCGTACTCGTTGTTCACCGCCGAGGCGGTGCGCAGTTCGGTGCCGATCAGTGCGCGCATGTTGTCGAGCATCTCGTCGGTGAACTTCGCCTGCGCGAGCTCGCGCCCGATCTGGGGGTCCTGTGTCTGGGTCATGGTTCTCCTTGTGGATGTATGAGCCTGCGGTGAGTTGGCCGCAGCCTTTTCCAGCTGGGTCAGCTCAGAGTTGAGACGACAGACTTCGTCTCGAGGTAGTTCTCCATCGCCTCGGGACCGCTCTCGCGACCCCATCCCGACTGGCGGTAGCCGCCGGCAGGCATGTGCACGCCGCCCGCGCGGTGCACGTTGATGCCCACACGTCCGGCACGCAGTCGCCGCGCGATCGCGTGGCCGACTGCGCCGTCGCGTGTCCACACGCTCGAGGCCAGCCCGAACGAGCTGTCGTTTGCGAGGGCGACGGCCTCGTCGACATCGGAGAAGGGCATCACCCCGAGGACGGGTCCGAAGATCTCCTCGCGCATGACGGCCATGGTCTGGTCGACGTCGGCCAAGACGGTGGGCTCGAAGAAGTAGCCCTTGTCGCCGATCCGGTTGCCGCCGGACACGACGCGGGCGCCGGCCTCTCGGCCACCGTCGACGTATGCGGTGACGCGTTCGAGTTGCTTGCGGGAGATCAACGGACCGAGATCGACGTCCGGGTCCGTTCCGTAACCGATGCGCAGTCGACGGCCTTCTTCCGCGACACCTTCGACGACCTGGTCGAAGACCGCTTCGTGAACGAACAGTCGGGTACCCGCGGCGCAGACCTGGCCGGTGTTCCAGAAGACCGCGCCTGCCACTCCGGGAATTGCGGCCGTGAGGTCGGCGTCCGGCATGACTATGACCGGTGACTTGCCGCCGAGCTCGAGGGACAGTTTCTTGATGTTGCCGGCACCGGCATGGATGATCGAGCGTCCGACTTCGGTCGAGCCGGTGAATGCCACGGCATCGACGTCGTCGTGCTCGGCCAGCGCGGCTCCGACGGTCGAGCCGGGGCCGGTGACGATGTTGACCACACCCGCAGGGACGCCGGCTGCGAAGAGGATCTGTCCCAGCCACAGCGCGGTGAGTGGGGTTTCGGCGGCGGGCTTGAGGACGCAGGTGCATCCGGCGGCGAGGGCGGGGGCAAGTTTCTTCGATGCCGAGATCAGCGGGGCGTTCCAGGGCACGATCATCGCCACCACGCCGACCGGTTCTCGTAGCGTGTAACCCTGGATGCGCCGTTCGGCGGGACCGAGGTCGGCGGTGCGCCCGTGGGTCTTGTCTGCCCATCCGGCGTAGTACTGGAACTGCGCGGCAGCCTCGAGCACCATGGCGCGGGCTTGGGGAACGGGGATTCCCATGTCCTGGCTCTCGAGCTTGGCCAGTTTGTCGGCCGAGGCCTTGATCAGCTCGGAGGCCCGCCACAGGATTGCACCCCGCTGTTGCGCCGGCAGCTTCATCCACCGCTCTTCGTCGAAGGCGCGGCGGGCGGCCGCGACCGCAACCTCGGCGTCCTTCTCCGAACCGAGCGCGACGTCCGCGATCTTCTCGCCCGTTCCCGGGTCGTAGGTCGGAAACGTCTGCCCCGAGATCGACGAGAGCCAACTCCCGTCGATGAGCATCGGTGCGGGCCCGTTATCTGCCTGCAGGGGAAAGGACCAGCTCTGCGGCTGTGTCGTCATGAACGTCTCTCCTTGTGAATGGACGGCCGGTTCTGTAGTGCAGACCGGCTGGACGTGACGGTGTTCTCGTGTCGGCGGCACTCGCTGGCCCGAGGGCAACGGAATGCGATAGTTCGTATATTAGAACTCTTGGTTTTATTTAGGAACACCCACGGGCAAAGAAGTACCTGAACCGGGCCACACGCAGGCGAAACGTAACGAGCTTGCGTTACCAGGCTTGATCGAGAATGCTGCGCAGCCCGTCGCGATCAGCAGGACGCGGGACCGCGGTGACGGCCCAGTCGTGCAGCGTGTGCTCGACAATGTCCGGCAGGTCGGCCTGCTCGATGCCGATATCGCGAAGCCGTAGCGGAATTCGAGCAGAGGTCAACACCGCTTCGATCGCGGTGATGGCATCGGCCGGTGAATCGGTTCCCGGCGCACCCAGCAGACGCGCGATCCGAGTGAGGGCTTCGTCGGTCACGCCGAGATTGAAACGCATCGTGTGCGGCAACAGAAGGGCTTCGACGACGCCGTTGCCCACCGTCGACCGCGGCCCCACCGCATGTGAAAGTGCTTGCGCCAAGCCCGTTCCGGCGTGATCGCTGCCCTGCCCCGCGAGGAGCGCGCCGAACATCAACTGGACGGCGGTCTCGGCGTCGGGCCGGTCGCCGACACGGCCCAGCCACGTCGTCAAAACGGTCAATGCGTGGCCGAGCAGTGCTTCGGCCAGCGGGTTCCCGCCCGTCGACTGCATCCCGTCCACTGCCAACGCGAGGGCGTTGAGCGACGACGAACGTATCAGCGGCGCCGGCGCGGTCAATGCCACCACCGGGTCGAACACGACACCCGTCGCGCGCGCCTTCGGATCGAACAGCGCCAGCCTCTCGCCTGTCGCGGGATCCCGTACTGCGGCGCCGGCCTTGGCGTAGGCGGTCGTCGGCGTGGACGGGACGACCCACATCGGAACCTTCGGGGCAGACAGGCGTGGACTGATCATCCGGCCGTCGTCCGCCCGCCGGGTGCACAGGTCGCGGGCATCTCCGTTCTCACCCGCCAGAATCACCGCCGCCCGCGCGGTGACGACCGCGGAGCCGCCGCCCAGCGCCACGACTGCAGTGGCCCCGGAGTCGATCAGCACATCGCGTGCCTTCTCCACAGACGGCAGCGGGCTGTGCTCGCGCACCTCGCTGAAGCGCGCAACCAACCGTTCCCCGATGGCCGATTCCACGCGACGAAGCGCCTCGTCGTGAGCCAGCATCGAGGCGCCACAGACCAGCATCACGCGGTGAGGGCCGGGACGGTCGAGTTCTTTCGACAGCAGGTCGAGGGCGTTCTCACCCGAGTAGGTGCGAGACGCCGGGGTCGTGTGCCGCACGGCCAACACGGTCATGGGGAGCCTTCCGGGGTCGGTGAGTTCTAGATGTCTTCTCCGTCCCGAGCGTAGCGGCATTGTTCTTATATAGGAACCCTAGGTCGTATATGCAACCATATTGATGGTTGGCGGCAGTGCAGAAAGGAGGAGCTACCCCGAGCGTGGTCGAGAATCGACTCTTTCCACCTCGACCTTCGGACCCATGTTGCGCGAGAGCGCGACCCCGACAACCAGCACGAACGCTGTTGCGGCAATGAACCAACCCATTCGATGCAGTCCGGCGTCGTCGATCTCGTGACCGGCAGTCACCTGAAGCGCCACCACCGAGAGGTTGGCTCCGATGAACGCCATCGTGCGGAACATGCCGATCGCAGTGCCGACCTCCTCGACCGAGGTCACCGAATTGACCAGGCTCTGATTGCCAATATTGTTGAACCCGTTGGGAATGCCCAGCACCGCAGCGACAAGCAACAGGACCAGTACGGGCGCTGTCGAACGCTCGACGGAGGCAATCAGAAGGCCCCCGAGCAACAGAGCCACCGTGCCGACCAGAAGGGTCGCCCGAGCCCCCGCCCTCCGGTAGAGACGAGACCCGATGATCGTCGAGAAGACGCTCACCCCCGCGACCGGCAGCATCGTCAGGCCGGCCTCGATCGCACTCATCCCCCGCACATACTGCAGCCACTGCGGAATGCCGAAGAACACGCAGTAGAAGCAGGTGTAGGTGATCATCGTCCGAATCAGAGTGTTACTGAGCGCGCGGTTGCGCACCAAGGCGCGAACATCGAAGAAGGGTTCGGGCGCTCGCCACTCCCACCACACGAACAGGGCGAGGCCGATTCCGGCCACGGGCAGCAGCCACCACGACGGACGATCTCGAAGCGAGACGAGCAGCAACATCAACGAGGTGATCGTGACGAGGAACACCGCAATGCCGACCACATCGAGCGCATGGAGGGCCACGCGTACCGACGCCGGGCGTCCGCCGGCGAACCCGACATCCGCACGCATCACGGCAACAGCGCTGAGCACCACGACCGGGAGGTTCACCCACAGGATGGACTGCCATCCGAACGTACCCACGAGCAAGCCGCCGATCGTGGGCCCGAGCGCAGCAACGGACTGACCGCACACCACCAGGGTGGTGAGCGCTGTGCGCGATTGTCGACCGTACCGCTCCGCATAGCTGCGGATCATCGTCATGGCGTTGGGCATGTGCGCCGAAATCCCGATGCCGAGAAGAACATACGCGGCGATCAGCCATCCCACATCCGGGGCCAGCATTCCCACGATCGAGCCGACAGCGACCAGAACCAGGCCACCGACGAATACACGGCGCGCTCCGAACAGTGCACCCATGCGGCCCGCCGTCGGCGCACCCACCGCTGTGGTGATGTACATCGCCGAGATGACCCAGGAGACCCCCGAGGCGGACCCGAATTGTGCAGCAATGCCGACGATGGCAACGGCGATCATCGACGAGTTCAGCGGCTGCAGAACGCTACCGGTCGCGAGCGCACCGCTCACACGGAACGGGATCGGCCTGGCCTTCCGACGCAGCAGTCCGACTGCCGACAGCGGTCACGACCGCCCCTCCCGCGGCCGGGCCTGGCCAGGAACCTCCGCGAGGCGGGCCAGCAGGCCTCCCGCGAGGAACAGCAGTTCCCGCTCGACATCGGTACATCGTTCCTCGATCGCGGCCGCCAGCCACTCACTACGCCTGCCCCGATCCGCCGTGAGAGTACTGACACCCAGCTCCGTGATCGAAATAAGCTGCGAACGAGCATCTTTCGGATCGCCCGAACGAGTGACCATCCCCTTGATCTCCAAGGAGCAGACCGTCCGGGCGATGGTCTGCGGGGCGACCTGCTCCAGGTCCGCAAGAGCGCGTGCGCTCAACGGCCCCGACCGGTCCAGATGCGACAGAGCCTGCATCTGCGTCGGAGTCATCAGATGCCCTGAGCTGTTACTTCGAATTTTGCGGTTGAAGAGAACAACGTGCCCCCTCAGCCGATCGACACGTTCATCCACGAGACTTCACCCACCAAACTAGACAGTAGTGCTGTTTTAATCCGGAAGCAGATTCGCTATCTCGGCAGTTAATGGTCGAATCATACACAGCATTACTGTCTAATCTGGCGTATGTAACCAATCCAGCAAGTACATGCAGGCCCGATCCGGCCTTATCGGTTGCGCGTCCGAAATCCGCCAAGAGGATGTCTTCCTGGTGGTGAACGCGATGGGGACCGATACCTAGTCAACGCCATTGGACGCGCGAGCGAACGTGGCTGCAAGTGTCGGCTATTACGTGTACTGGTAGTTCCTTCTTCACGCGCAGGACGCGATCTACCGTCACGACATGGACAACCAGCTCGAGGTGCGCGAGTTCCTCCGCACGCGGCGCGGGCGGATCGGCCCGACCCAGGCCGGCCTCGCCACCGGTACCGGGCATCGCCGAGCACCGGGACTCCGGCGCGAGAGTCGCGCTGCTGGCTGGGATCAGCATCAACTATTACGCCCGGATGGAACATGGCAACCTGGCCGGTGTCTCCGATGACGTCCTCGACAGCCTGTCCCGGGTTCTGCAACTCGCCGAAACGCGGCACCTCTACGACCTCACCCGCACCGCGCAGCCGCAGCCGATCCGGCGATGTAAACGTAGCGACGACCAGGAAGCCCGACCGACCCTCCAACGTTTCCTCGACGCAATCACGGGCACCCACCTGGGTGCGCAACCAGCGCATGGATTCATCGCTGCCAACCACCTCGGACTCGCGCTGCTGGCACCGCTGCTGGCCGATCCGGTAAACCAGGGCAACAATGCCCGTTTCGTCTTCCTCAACCCCGCCGCCCGCATCGACTATCCTGTTTGGGAACGCGGAGCCGATGACATAGTCGCGAACCTGCGCACCTATGCGGGACGCAATCCACTCGACAAGGGTCTGACCGATCTCATCGGCGAGCTCGTTACCCGCAGCGACGATTTCCGGATCCGCTGGTCAGCCAGCAAAGCCCGCTTCCACCGGAGCGGAGTCGAACGCATCCACCACCCCGAGATCGGTGAACTCGAATTCGCCTACGAAGCAATGGAACTCCTTCACAGTTCCGGATGGACGATGTTCGCCTACACCACTGAATCCGAGTCGCCGACTGAAGAGAGTGTCAAGCTCCTCGGCAGCCTTACCGCAACCCGGAAAACGTTGGAGCCGACGCACTCTGAGCACGCGAAGAGGGCGTGCGGATCGACGCGGTACGCGAACCGAGTTCGGGCCGGGAACCGCGAACGTCACTTCGAGGAAACCGTGCCACCCAGGAAAGGATCCCACCGGTCACAACAGGGTGAAGATGCCCCACGACAGCAGCGGTCCGATGATCACCATCGAAAGGCCCCACGGTGCGAGCCTCCGAAACAGTGCGGCGCGCTCTGACGAGCGCGGGTCTCTTACGAACAGGCTGGCCCGAGTGGACAGGCCCGCAATTCGAAAAAGACCCGCTCTCGTTTCTCGTCGGGCAGCTGCGACGCCTTCCCGGCTGGCGCCAGCCGGCCCCGGCGCCACGGGATTCGGCTTGCTGCAGGTCGTCGTCGTAGCTCCAGCACGGCGCGGAATCGAGGTCCCGTCGCTAGCCGCTTGATCGGTCGGTGCCCCCAACCACACTGAGCACCCTCAGTGATCGTTGACACAGCACATTCTACGCCACTACCATCCTATTACCGAACTTTAGTTCGTATATACGATTGCGAGGACAACAATGAAGCGGCGTCTCAAACTGGCCACTACTGCTGGCGTCATACTTCTGACGACATCGTGCGGAATTATGTCGTCGGACGGCCCGCCGAGCGTCGCTCTGGCAGAAGCAGTGCCATGCCCGCCATCAGCTCAGGGTGCCGACGAGACCGGCACATTCAAGTGGATGTACAGCACCGACAGCACAAGTTTCGACCCGGACCGCATTACGGCGACGCACAGCTTGATGTACCTGTTCCCGCTCTACGACACCCTCGTTCGCATCAACGCAGAGGGCGAACCCGAGCCCATGCTCGCCCGCTCCTGGACCGTGGCCGAGGACTCGAAGTCGCTCGACATGAACCTCATCGATGGATACACGTACCACGACGGCGCACCGTTCGACGCGCAATCGGTCGTAGCGAACATCGAGAGGCACAGAGCACCCGGCACGTACAACACCAGGGCTCTCGATATCGTCGATAGCGTCGAAGCCGTCGACTCCAACACGGTCCGATTCAATGTCAGCCGTGGCGCTGGCGCTTTGATCGGCATCCTCGGCGGTTCCGCCGGCATGATGATGAGCCCGCTGGTGATGGACGACGAGAATCAGTCCTTCGCGCCGACCGGAGGGTCAGGCGCCTACCGGATCTCGAACTACCTTTCGGGCAGCCGGGTCGAATACACAGCAGTCGACAACTACTGGGATCCTTCGTCGCAGGGTGCTCGCGAGATGGACTTCATCATTTCTGGTGACGACAACGCTCGACTGAATGCGATCACGACAGAGGCCGCGGACGCAACGTTCATCCGCGACAACATGTACGACGCCACGGTCAAAGCGGGCTTGGTTACCTGCCAGGACGACGGAGGCGTGACTTCGTGGAACATCAGCCTGAACACTCAACTCTCCCACTTCGGAGACAAGCGCGTTCGCGAGGCGATCAATTACGCGATCGACAGAGTTGCGCTCGGAGCCGTCCAGAACAACTTCTGCAAGCCGGCATCCCAACTGTTTCCCGAGTCGTACTTCGCATCGTCGAAGAACATCACGCCCGAGTCGTACGGATACAACCCCGACAAGGCACGTGAACTATTGGCCGAGGCCGGACTTGCCGATGGATTCGACTTCGAACTGGAAGTCATGAACCAGGGATCAACCTATCTCGGTGCTGCCGAGGTGGTTCAGGCCAACCTGGCCGACGTCGGGATCAACATGCGGGTCCAACCTGTCGATCCAGGAACCCTGGCCGAGGACTTCAGTGTGAACAAGACGGCGGAGGCCGTCCTGTCATCCCAGCAGGGTGAGTCCGACCCCAGTGTGACCACCGGAAAATTCTACTTGCCTAACGGATTCAACAATCCAGGCGGATGGGGAACAGACAGGATCACCGAACTTCACCAACAAGCGATGGATCTCGTCTCCACCGAGGACAGGGCGGCCGCCTACACCGAATTGATGGATACCGTCCACGAGGAAGTCGCTCCTCAGATCACTTTGTGCCATCCGATCGGAGTCTTCGCCATGAACGACCGAGTGAAAGGCGTCGAAATCTACGCACTCGGCAACCGCCTGTTCCGTGGCGTGGGCGTGACACCGTCGACCAACTGACGCGCCCGGTACCAGGACGCAGTGCTCACCGCTCCTGATCAATCAGCCTGGAGGACCCGTGCTTTCCCTACTGTCGCGCCGACTGGCGTATACCGTTCCACTACTTCTCGTGGTCAGCTTGCTGATCTTCACTCTGATCGTGCTGGTCCCCGGTGATCCCGCCGTCTCTCTGGCCGGGCAGAACCCGACCGCCGCACAGATAGACGAGGTGCGAACGCAACTCGGCCTGAACGATCCGTTCCTCGTTCAGTACTGGGGGTGGCTCACCGACGCGGTCACCGGAGACCTGGGGAGCTCGCTCTACAGCAACGAGTCGGTCGGTGCCGCAATCGCTACCCGACTCCCGGCAACGCTGTCGTTGGCACTGGTGGCCATCACGATGGGTCTCCTTCTAGGCGTCTCCGTCGGCTTGGTCGCCGGACTGCGCCAGGGCACGTGGATCGACCGCGTCGCCACGTTCACCGCGAGCCTCGGCGTTGCCGTTCCCTACTTCTGGGTTGGCATGATGCTCGTTCTCTTCTTCGCGATCGAGAACCCGATCTTACCTGCGGTGGGATACGCCCCACTGGGTGACGGATTCGGGGCCTGGTTCAGCCACGTTGTGCTTCCGGCTTCTGCGCTGGCGATCGCACCGGCCGCGGTAATCGCACGACAGACACGTGCTGCCGTCGCCGGCGTGATGTCCGAGGACTACATCCGAACCGGAGAAGCCAAGGGACTATCACGACTGCAGATCGTGGGCAAACACGCCCTCAAGAACGCTGGACTGCCGATCGCGACGGTTTTCGGCATCGAGGTCAACCGACTCATCGGCGGAACGATCGTCATCGAGCAGTTGTTCGCCATTCCAGGTCTAGGACAGTTGGGCTACCAGGCGGTGTTCAGTCGTGACTTCCCCATGGTTCAGGGCGTTCTACTGGTCACCGCAATATTCATCCTGTTGATCAATCTCCTGGTCGACGTTTCCTACGGATACTTCAACCCCCGGGTGAGGCAAGCATGACAGTCATCGACCGTACCGCCCCGGTGACAGCAACCCCCGCGGTACCGAAGCGTTTCGCAGGCTTGAAAAGGTTCTGGCGACGATTTCGCTCCAACCGGGTCGCGCTCGCCGCTGCGATCGTTCTCCTCTTACTGGGGATCGCATCGATCGCGGCGCCACTGATCGCCCCCTACGGGCCCAACCAGCTCGATGTGTTCGATCGGTTGTCCGGTCCTTCGACCGAACACTGGCTCGGCACCGACAGTCTGGGACGAGATACGTTTTCGCGCCTGCTCTATGCCGGCCGAGTTTCCCTGACTGCCGCGACGTTCGCCGTCGCGATCGCAGGCATCATCGGCATCCCCACCGGGCTGCTGGCAGGATACTTCGGTGGCCGCATGGATTGGCTTCTCAGCCGAACCGCCGACGTTCTGATGACGTTCCCAGCGATGATCCTGGCAATCGCAGTGATCGCAGCCACCGGCCCGGGTCTGGTCAACGCCATGATCGCCCTGGGGATTTCATACGCACCCAGGCTGTTTCGCATTGTCAGAAGCTCCACACTGGCGGTACGGCAACAGACCTACGTCGAGGCGTCGATCAGTATCGGCACTCCCACGCGCAGCATTCTCACGCGTCGCATTCTCCCGAACGTGATGTCACCACTTCTCGTGCAGATTTCGCTGCTGATGGCCGCGGCACTACTTGCCGAGGCCGCCCTGAGTCTTCTCGGATTGGGCGTCGTACCACCAACTCCGAGCTGGGGAAGCATGCTTGGCCGGGGCTTCAACGACATCAGCACGACGCCGCTACTGACAATCGTTCCCGGCGTCGCGATTGCCATCACCACCCTGTCGTTCAACCTCATCGGCGACGGCTTACGTGACGCACTCGGCCGCGAGATTCGAAAGGGTAAATGACGATGAACGTACAAGCCGCTGAGGTCGCGGCATCCGACCGGTCGACAACCGCGCCGTTGCTGCAGATCGAAAACCTGAAAGTCGATTTCGCCACGGAGCACGGGTGGCACACCGTCGTAAACGGGGTCTCCTTCGCCATCAATGCAGACGAGATCGTGGGTCTGGTGGGGGAATCCGGATCCGGCAAGACCGTCACCGGCCTGTCCGTACTGGGCCTCATACCCACGCCGCCCGGCCGGATCACAGGCGGTCGCATCATGTTCGAAGGAGAGGACCTCACCAAGGCCAGCACCTCGCACATGCGTCACATCAGAGGCGACGCGATCTCGATGGTGTTCCAGGAACCCATGACGAGCCTCAACCCTGCATTCACCATCGGCGATCAGATCGCCGAGACCTACCGCCAACACCGCGGCGGATCGCGCAAGGCAGCAAAGAAGCGTGCGGTCGAAGTCCTCGATCTGGTGGGTATACCGAATGCGGTGCAGCGGCTCTGCGACTACCCCCACGAATTCTCCGGCGGCATGCGTCAACGGGTGATGATCGCTATGGCACTCGTCTGCGAACCGCGACTGCTGATCGCCGACGAGCCCACCACCGCACTCGATGTCACCGTGCAGGCCCAGATCCTCGACCTCCTGCGGGATCTCCGGTCCGAAACCGGCATGGGTGTCGTGTTCGTCACCCACGACCTCGGAGTCGTCGCAGAGACGTGCGACCGAGTGATTGTGATGTATGCCGGTGAAGTCATCGAAACGGCTTCCACTAGAAATATTTTCACGAGGCCCCGACATCCGTACACCGAAGGACTGATCACCGCGATGCCACAGCTGGGTGACCAGCATGGAAAACTTGCAACGATTCCGGGATCCACGCCGGAACCGTGGGCGATGCCACCCGGATGCCGATTCGAACCTCGATGCAAGCACAGCGTCGCGGCGTGTCAGGAGCACACAATGCGATTGCGCGACAACGGATCCGGATCCGCGGCATGCATTCGTGTCGACGAACTTCACCTGCAAGGAGCTCGATGATGAAGCATTCAAGTCCCGATGCCCTCGTCTCAGTCAAGGACCTCAACCTGTCGTTTCGCAAGCGACAGCTGTTCAGGCCCACGCGAGAAGTGCGCGCGATCAACAATGCGAGTTTCGACATCGGACACGGAGAGACCCTCGGCCTCGTAGGCGAATCCGGTTCCGGAAAATCCACCACAGGCAGGGCGCTGCTCGGGTTGCTCCCCGTCGACAGCGGCGAGATCTTCGTCGACGGTCACGATGTTCGAGCTGCTCACGGGCGCGCCATGCGGGACCTGCGGCCACATATGCAGATGGTGTTCCAAGATCCGTATTCCTCGTTGGATCCGTCCGCCACGATCGGGGCGAGCATCAGCGAGCCGCTCAGAGTGCACCGTGGCATGTCGCAACGGCAGGCGTGGTCCACCGTGAGCGAGCTCCTCGACGTGGTAGGTCTACGCCCGAGTCATGCCACACGATTCCCGTATGAATTCTCCGGCGGCCAGCGACAACGTGTCGCGATCGCCCGCGCATTGGCGTTGCGCCCCAAATTGATCGTGTGCGACGAGGCGGTCTCTGCTCTCGACGTCTCCACACAGAATCAGGTCATCAACCTGCTTGAGGATCTGCGCGAAGATTTCGGACTCTCCTACCTGTTCATCGCGCACGACCTCGCTGTGGTCCGGCACATCGCCGACCGCGTGGCCGTCATGTACCTGGGTCACATCGTGGAATCCGGTCCGGTGGAAAGTGTCTACATCAATCCGAAGCATCCGTACACGCAGGCGCTTCTCTCGGCTATCCCGATGCCTGATCCGGACAGGACCAAGAAGGCGAAACGTACCGTCCTCAAGGGTGATCTTCCCGATCCCGCGTCGCCGCCTCCGGGATGCCCATTCCAGACGCGATGCCCGGACGTCATGGACATCTGCCGCCGCGACAAGCCTGTAGCCAGGCGCGACGAAGGCAGTGTCGATGTGGCATGCCATTTGTACTCAGCGGAGAAACCCGAGAAGCCGATGGTCGGCGCGCCTGCATTAAGCAGGATGTGACGGGCACGGAGGATCACCCGACGCGGCTACGGCAGTGCAAATCTTCGGTAGCCGCTGAGACCGACGGGCTGGCGTGGATGACAACAGACGATGGAGCGAATATGGAAGCTGGGGTGGGAAAGTCGACGAACCAACGCCGCCGAGGGGCATTCCGGCTGCTCCTCGATCCCAACTTCGGCAGCTTCTTCTGGGGCAAGCTGGCAACTGCGAGTGCGGTTTACCTACACTCCGTCGTCGCCGCCATCGTGACATTCGAGGCGACCGGCTCGGCATTGGCGGTCGCGCTGGTGACAGTCGCTCAGTTTGCCCCCCAGCTTCTGCTGGCGCCGCTCGCAGGCTCGCGGGCCGACAAGGGCAATCTGATCCGGCAGATCATCATAGGTCGACTCGTCTGTGCGATCGGATCCGCCGCACTGGCGGGCGTACTGCTTTCACCGATGGAACCCACCGGCTGGTCCTTTGCGTGGGTGGTCATCGCAACATCGGTTGTCACGGGTCTCGGATTGGTGACCGGCGGTCCGGCGATGCAGGCCGTCACGCCGCATCTCGTCCGTCCCGTGGAGCTGCCGACGGCCATGACATTGAATACCGCTCCGATGACGATGGGCAGGGTGATCGGACCGGCTTCGGGTGCACTGATGGTCCACTTCTCCGATCCCGCATGGGCGTTCGTCGCGGCTACGACTGGGCACCTGCTGTTCGTCGCGATCTTGCCCTTCATCAAGATTCCTCGTGCGTGCGAGCCCCGTCCCAGTCCGCGGAACTCGTCGATGCGAGCGGCACTGCGCGTGGTCGCGCGCGACCGTCCCCTCATGTTGCTGCTACTCGCCGTGGCAACACTCGGATTCGCGTGCGAACCGTTCACGACACTAGCGCCCATTCTCGCAGACAGGCTGGGGGGCGGTTCGAGTTCGGTGGGTGCGATGACTGCCGGGTTCGGTGCCGGCGCCGTCGTGGGCGTTATTGCGAGTTCGTGGATGGGTCCACGACTTCCGCACGAACGGGTGTGCAGCGGCGGAATCGCATCGATGACCATCGGCTTGGGCGCTTGCGCTGCAGCCCCCAATGTGGGAGCAGCAGTCGCAGCGAATGCCGTGGCTGGCTTTGGGTTGATCGTCGGAAGCGCAGCCGCCAGCACCATGATTCAGGTACGAATACGTGACGACATGCGTGGTCGCGTCATGGCGCTGTGGTTGATGGGATTCGTCGGGTCACGCCCGATCGCAGCTCTTGTGACGGGCTCGATTGCGGATCTCACGTCGCCTCAATTGTCGCTATCGATAGTTTCACTGTGCGCTTTGATAATTGGAATAGTTTGCAGACCGAGTAAATTGCGTGACAACCATCGCCGCACGCAGTGTGGCGGCCGAGATCGACCCCGACACCGAGAAGAAGGAACAATACATGAGTCAGCATTCTGATGGGGCCAAGGACAAATTGGACCTGGCGTCCACTTTCGCCGACTTCATATCCGGACTGTCCGTGGCCAAGCTCGACGCAGTTGTCGTCGACGCGGTCAAGGCGAACATTCTCGACACCCTTGCCTGCGCGGTCTCCGGATCCACGGCACCGGCCGTGGATGTGGTGCGAGACATCGTCGACGAGTGGGGCGGGGCGCCACAAGCGGACGCGTGGGTCTTCGGTGGACGCTATCCAGCACACCACGCCGCCTGGCTCAACAGTGCTATGGCGCACGCACGCGACTACGACGACACACACGATGCTGCAATTCTCCACGCGGGCATATCCTCCGTCCCCGCAGCGTTGGCCTCTGCTCAGCTCAACAACGATGCCACCGGTGAAGACGTCCTGTCGGCCGTTGCCGCAGGACTGGAGATCACCTGCAGACTGGGTACCGCGATCCGGGTCGACATCGTCGAATCCGGGTTCATTTACTCGTCATTACTCGGATACTTCGGAGCCGCTGCCGCGGCGAGCCGTGCTCTGAGGCTGTCCGCAGAGCAGACCTGGGACGCACTGGGCATCGTCTACAGTTCGGTCGCCGGCAACCATCAGGTCACTCGCGACGCATCCCTGATGAAGCGGTTGCAACCCGGCCTCGCGGCACAAGCCGGCGTCGTCGCAGCACAATTGGCGAAGCGTGGCATCAGGGGCCCCAGAAACATCTTCGAGGGAGCCGACGGATTCTTCAGGATCTATCTCCAGGATCGCGTCGACGTGACAACTGCGAAAGACGGCCTGGGCACACGCTTCGAGATG
The DNA here is from genome assembly GCF_042671975.1 of Rhodococcus sp. NPDC127593. NCBI lineage: Bacteria > Bacillati > Actinomycetota > Actinomycetes > Mycobacteriales > Nocardiaceae > Rhodococcus > Rhodococcus sp. NPDC127593. Next base: position 94,366 of record NZ_JBHXWI010000030.1, read on the forward strand.
CTCAATCTGAGCTACAAGCCGTACCCGTGTTGCCGAGACACTCATTCCGCCGTCGATGCAGCACTCGAAATCCGCAACCGCACGGGTCGGTCCGCAGACGAGATCGCGTCGATCAAGGTCGGTGTCACCGGGCCTGGTTATCAAATGGTCTGCGTGCCTGAAGAAGTACGCCGAGCGCCCAAGACCATCGTCGAAGCTCAGTTCAGCATTCCCTACACCGTCGCTGCCGCGTGGGTCGACAACGGCTTGAGCATCGAGAACTTCTCCGTCGACGGAATCGGCCGTGAAGAAGTGCTCGCTCTCACCCGCAAAGTGGTGCCATTCGTCGAGGAGGATATCGATCGCGACTGGCATCGCTTCGTGACACCCGCGCTGGTAATAGTGGAGTTCACGGACGGGTCCGTTGTGGAGTCACGAATCGATTACCCGAAGGGCCACCCCAAGAACCCCATGACGTCGACTGAAATCACTTCGAAGACGGCGGACTGTGTGGCGTTTGCGGCGAAGCCGCTGAACGCCCACACACCTGCGAGGCTCAAGGAGCTGGTGGAAAGTCTGGATTCAGGCGCTACGATCGACGAACTGGTACGTACGCTCCTGGCCGTTACGCACGAGCCAGAAGCGTCTGGGACGGCGTAGAAGAATGTCCTCCGTTCTCAGCGTTCTTCCGACTCGCCCGTAATTCGACCGACTGAATGGTCGAGCACATGGTCGACTCGGCCCCCACTCGCAACAAGGAGACCGCGTTGCACACCACGTGCAGCGCGGTCCCGCCGTCGCCGTAGGCGGCGACAGCGACGCACGAAAGGTAATAGAACGTGACCGAGACCGTGATGATTGCCGGGGCACGCACCCCGATCGGAAAACTGGCCGATACACTGGCATCGCTGAGCGCAGTCCAATTGGGCGCGCACGCCATCCGCGGGTCACTCGACCGAGCCGGCGTCGACGCCTCGACCGTGGATGAGGTACTGACGGGCAACGTTGTCCAGGCGGGTAGTGACCCTAGCCCGCCAGGTGGCCCGGGGGTGCCTCTCTGTTTGTCAAGCCGCGCTTGCGGGTTCTCTCTCGTGTTGTCGGTGGCTGCGTTCTTCGTCGGCGAGCATGATGCGCCAGACGTGATCGGACAGGTGCCGTTTGAGCCTGCGGGTCGCGGCACGGGGGCTCTTGCCCTCGGCGATTTTCTTGTCGTAGTAGGCGCGCCCGGCGCTGTCCGGCATCCGGATCTGCACCATCGCGACGGTGTAGAGCGCGCTGTTGAGTTGCCGGTCCCCGTACCGGGACAGTCGGTGGCGGTCGGTGTCGGCGCTGGCGATCTGCACCGGTGCCGATCCGTTGTAGTTCGCGTAGGCCGCGGCGGTCGGGAACCGGCTGGCTCGTCCGGTTCGGCCGATCAGGCGTGCGGCGGTCACCGGACCGATCCCGTCGACCTCGCGTAGGCGGGTGCCGTGCTCGTCGAGCGCCCGGGTCATCTGCTTCTCGTTCGCCGCGAGCTGGTCGTCGAGGCGGCGGATGTCGGCGATCAGGTCCCGACACAGCCCGACAACGATCCGATCGACGTCGCTGCGGGGACGGAAGCCTCGCAGCAGTGCCGTGGCCGCGGGCGCGGTCAGCGAGGTCGGGGCGCCGCCGGCGAGCAGCTGCCGCAGCAACGCGTGCAGCTGATTGGCGAGACGAGTTCGACTGTTACACATGTTGGTTCGACGCTCGTCGAGCAGCGCCAGGATATCGGTCGGGCCCTCGGGGTCGACCGGGCGGGCGTCGCCCTGTAGGGCGGCGACGCATGCGGCCGCTGCGGCGTCGATGCGGTCGTTCTTCCGTCGGCCGCCGCGGGAGAGTTGCCGGATCCGGGCGGTGGAGGTGGTCGGAACGTCGAGGACGAGTTCGTCGAGGACCAGTAGCCACTGTACGAGGTGATGTCCGAGTCCCTCGGCGTTCTCGATCGCCTACTTGCGCGTGGGCCAGGCCTTGGCCCACGCGATCAGCGTCTTGTAGCCGGTGCGGGTGGCGTCGATGCGGATCGACCCGAGGTCGGTGTTGGTGGCCGGGTCGACCGCGGTCGCGGTGTGGGTGGACTTGTGGGGATCGATACCGATGACGATCATGGAAGACGGTTCCCTTCTCTAATGAGTGTTAGCGGGTCCGGCTTCTGGCAGGCTTGCTACCGGTAGCGGCCCGTGGGTGAGCACTTTCCCCTCTCTGGACTTCGAGTCCTGTTGACAGATCGTCGCCCCCACCGGTCGGCCGGGAGGATAGATCGCTGATGGGATGTCGTGCCCGCTCGCTATATCAACACGCCGGCCGGGTCGCCGAGGCGTTCGACCACGTAGTCACGCACATCGTCGCGCACCCCGTCGCCCGCCGCAGCAGACGTTGCATCCCATCCGGGCTCATTTCACCGGCCCGCTCGGCGAGGGTCCACCCGTTCTTGCGTTCCAGACCCGCGACCAGACCCGTCACATATTCACGGACTCGGGTACGCGGTTCCGACCGGGCGAACCGGCCGGATATCCGCTCATGCAACGCTTCCAACTCGGCAGCAACCAGATCAAGGACCACACAATCAGTATCGTCTACCTGTCAAGCAAGTGCCGTTGCAGTATTAGGGCGATACGGCCGGGAAGATCCCGACCACATCGGTTCTCCTGCGGATTTCCTCACTGGGGCGCTACTGCGGATTACTGCACCAGATCTGCGTTCAGTCTGCTTTTGAAATGTGTTGAACACCAACAGGATACGGTGCCAGGGCGGTCGGCGACCCCGGCGGCGAGCTCGCCCTCAGCGGAGTCTGCGGCACCCTCCCGGACCACAACGTCTCGTCACACACTCGCCTACGTCCGGCTCCACGCATTCCTCGACACCCACTCCGGCGTTGCGTTCCGGGAGTACCAGCTCCGACGCCCTGATCGACCACCATCCGCGGCATGCGGCTTGTATGATCTCGAGAACCAGGGCAGCGAAGGCGACCGCGCACCCGATGTGACCCAGACGGAACACAAGACAATACCTATCGAATGGTATATTATGTCAAGTTCCAAAACCCGGAAGGCGCCCCTGACGATGCCCCTCAATGACAGGTCGAGACGACAACAACTTCCCGAGGAAGTGGCGACGTATGTCCGCGAGATGATCATCTCAGGAGAGGTGCGCGAGGGCGACTTCCTCCGCATCGAGCGGATCGCCGAGGCTGTCGGTGTCAGCACCACGCCGGTCCGGGAGGGCCTGCTCGCGCTGCGCAGTGAGGGATTCGTCGAGATGGTCCCCCGGCGCGGTTTCGTTGTAGCCGCGTTCACGAAGCAGGATGTCCACGATCTCTTCTGGGCGCAGGCCCAGCTGGCCGGCGAGCTGGCCGCCCGCGCCGCGCGGATCATCACCTCCCACCAGATCACCGAGTTGGAGACGATCCTCCACGACCACGAGACTGCGATCGCCGAGGGCGACGAGGACCGTATCGCCTCCCTCGGGCACGCATTTCACCGCAAGATCAACCTGTCCGCGGACTCGCCGAGGCTTGCCCGCCTCCTCGGCTCCCTCGTCACGAACCTTCCGAACCGGTTCTACGCCAGCATCGAGGGCCATCTCACCACGACGCAGGACGAGCACCCCCTCCTCCTCGACGCCTTGCGGAAGCACGCCCCCAAGAAAGCCAGAACTCTGATGGAATCGCACATCATGGACGGCGCAGATCACCTGATCGAGGACCTCGATCAGCGCGGGCTGTGGAAGACCGACGCCGAGACCGGTGCTCGCTGACCCGCGCGGGCGGACTGCCCGATCCTGTGCGGGCATCGGTCGCGGGTCGCCTTCGGGTGTGCTTCGTTGCCCGAGGTATCGAGACCGGACCACCCACTACCCGGGTGGAGCGACCGGGAGTGGGAGGAGCCCAGTCGCCGCCTCTTCGGGACCGCCGCGGGAGCCGATCAGCAAGCGAACCTTCCTGCTCGCGGCCGCGAGCCTCGGACTCAGGTCGGTTCCCCAAGCTACTGACAAAGCCGCCCCTCCTGATCCGGAAGTTTTTCGACGTCCAGGAGGACGAAACGTCCCGTCGCATGTGTCCGGTCAGAGATGCTTTCGGGCGCTTCCTCTGATTTCGGATGGCCTGCGGACGACCGATGCCGTTAGAAACATTTCCTGTCCGACAATCAGCCTGCAACCCGATCACTAATTCCCCGCGCCAATCTCATCGAGTTCGGTTGCCTCCAAAATGGTGGCTGTACAACTCATTTTGCCGGCGAGACCGGATCCAGGAAGGGGTCGAAAGGTCTGCACCAAAACCATGACCGATGACGGAGGTCATTCACTTTCCCAATGAGCGCCGTTCGATCGTGCACCCGCTCAGGACAGGTATTCGTCGACCTTCCGGCTCCATTCCGCGAGCACCTCGGCGGGGTACTTCTCGGATTCAAGCATCTCCATACCCGCCTGCGGGATGACACCGGGAATGTCGGTGCGCCCGGAGATTCCGAGGCCGTCGCCGTTGAGAGCCTGCTGGCCGCGCTGCGACATCATGAAGTCCATGAATACCCGGGCGGCGTTTGAGTGCTCAGAGCCGTCGATTGCAGCTGCACCCCACTCGATTGCATAGGTGTGCGGAGGAACAACGGCATCGACCGGCGCGCCCATCTCTTGGAGATCCTTCACGATCGACGGCGTTGTCGTGTTCGCGACGCCGATCTCGCCGGAGGCAACGGCCTGAGTCATCGGTACGACCGAGGGGTAGAACTTGGGATCTTGCGCCCCCAGCGCGGGAAGGTACGCAGGTCCCATGGTCCTCTCCAGAAAGTCGAGATACCCGGCGTAGGAGGGAGTTACGTCAGATCGGGTACCAAATTTCCCCTTGACCGATGGATCCAGTAGATCGTCCCAGCTGTGAAACCCGTCAGGAAAGAGGTCGGTGTTCCATACGATCATCCCGAACGGATACGCCGACGGGACGACTGCCTTGTCCTTCACCCTCCACGCTTGCGCCGGCCAGCATTCCGCCTCGGGTCCTTTCAGCGCCATTAGATGATCGGCATTCTTGGTGAACCAATTCGGATCGCTGAACAGGAAGACGTCGGCTCCCTTCGATCCGGACTGAATTTCCGCCGAGACTCTGGACGGTAGTTCACCACCACCCCTGAGGACCCGCACTTTGATGTCCGGATATTCACTGTTGAACGCCTCAACCAATCGCACGTTCTGCAGTTCGGGAGCGACAGAATAGAAGTTCACGACACCCTCGTCCGCAGCGCTGTCCATGACCGAATCCCACGATTGGGCTTCGGACGAGGCCGTGGGGTTGTCGGTTCGGCACGCTGCGAGGCCTACAGTCGCAAGCACGATGGCAGTGGCCCCGGCGACCCGCCGGATCCATCGTTTCGCGGTGACACCCGCGTTCGATGTGGAAGGCTGGTTGTTCATCTCTCCGCTGTAGGTGCATCGTCGCCTCGACGACCGGAGCGCACCTGTTCTGTGCGCCATCACGCGACTCCGACCCGCACGTGCTCGGTCGGTACCAATGCCCCGTCCTCGCCGTAGCAATGAGTCGATGCGTGCGGAAGTCCCACGTCGACAGCGCTTCCAATGTGGAAACCGGTTCCGCTGACGGGGATCTCGACGTACAGCACGCTGTCACCGAGTTCGACGATGTACTCGGTTCGGTCGGCGCCGGGAAGGATCTCCACGACCGTGCCGCCGATCAACCAGGTCGTGCCCTCGTCATGCCCGTGTTCGCTCGGTCTCCGCAGTTGCACATGACCGGGCCGAATCCGCATGATGTACTCCCCCGCCAGCGACGGAGCAGCGGAATCGGGGATGCGGCGCCCCGCCATGGAGGCCCCCGATCGGTCGACGACCATCGGAATCGAGTTCCTGGCTCCGAGGAAATCTGCAACCCGCTCGCTTGCCGGATTGCGGTAGACCTCCTGTGGTGCACCGATCTGTTCGATGCGCCCGTCGTTCATCACGGCCACCCGGGTGCCGAGAGACAGCGCTTCCTCCTGGTCGTGGGTGACGTACACGCCGGTGAAGCCCAAGGATCTGTGCAGCCGCCGGAGTTGCGCTCGCATGTCGAGACGAAGGAGCGCGTCGAGGTTACTGAGGGGCTCGTCGAACAGGAGAACGGCCGGCTGTGGGGCGAGCGCACGAGCCAGCGATACGCGCTGTTGCTGACCACCGCTGAGTTCGGGCGGGTAGCGGTCAGCCAGGTGGCCGCACTGCACGATGTCGAGTACCTCCTCGACCCTGCCACCCGCGAGTGCGCTTTTGAGCTTTCGCGCCTTCAGCGGGTAGGCCACATTCTGCGAGACCTTCATGTGGGGCCAGAGGGCGTAGTTCTGGAACACCATACCTACGTTGCGTCGGTTCGGGGGTGTGAAGATTCCCTTCGCCGGATCGGCGACCAGGTCGCCGCCCAGTTCGATCTGTCCCTCGCCCGGTCGTTCCAGGCCGACCAGGCATCGAAGCAAGGTGGTCTTGCCGCATCCGCTGGGGCCGAGGAGGACGAGCAACTCGCCCTTCCGGACTTCGAGGTTGACCTCTTTCAGAACGCGGACGTTCTCGCGTCGCCGTTGGAAACCCTTGCTCAACCCGGAAACGCGCACCTCGACGGTCGGAGCCGAGTGCTTGCGCGCGGGTGCGGTCTTTTCGGTGGTCAATGTGGATTCGTTCACAGTCGCTCCATAGCTTTGGTTCCGCCGAAGGCAAGTGCCGCTACGACGCCGCCTGCGGTGATGACAGTCATGATGAGGGCCACGACAGCCACTCGCGGGTAGGACCCGGTGCTGAACTCCTCGTACAGCACCACCGACATCACGGTGCTTTCCGGTGACCGGAGCAGCAACGAGACACCGAACTCGTGGATGAGCAGAACGAACATCACTGCTGCCGACGCGGCCATTCCTCCCCGGGACAACGGAAAGATGATTCGGGTGAAGGTCCGCAGCGGTCCGGCGCCGCTGACCCGGGATGACTCCATGGTCTGCGGGCCGAGCGCGATCAAGGTCGTCAACTGGTATCGGACGGCATACGGCAGCATGATCGCCACATAGGCGATCAACAGGGCGGTTTTCGTTCCGTACAGTCCGGTGTTCGCCGAGGAGAACGCGAACAGGAAGCCGAATCCGATCAGGGCTGCAGGTACGGCGAGTGGTAGCGCTGCCGCCACGTCCAGCACGAGCGTGACCGGCCGCCAGATGCGGTCCTTGTTCGTGACCGCGAGGGCGACGAGGAGGCCGAGCGGCATCGCCAGAATCACGCCGGCGAGGGTCACGGTGAGGCTGGTGGTGATCGACTCCCGCACCCGGGCGTCGGAGAGCGCCCGGACGAAGTGGGCGGTGGTGAAGTGCTCTCCGCTCAGTTTCCCGGACCAGTACGGGGACAGCGCCACGAAGGCCAGTGCGAGCAGCGGCAGTATCGCCGAGATCGCGACGAAGGCAGCGATGAACGCGGTCGCCGCTGCGGTGGTCCAGCGGCGGGTGGGTGCTTTCGCCATGCTCATCGCGCCTCGGCCCACGTAGCGCTTCTGGTCGCCGAGCAGTCGTCGCTGGACGAACATCAGGAAGAACGCGAGGACCAGCAGCGGGGTGCCCAGCGACGCGACGAGCGCGAAGTGGATCGGATACTCGGTCGTAAGCACGAACATTCTGGTGGTCAGGACGTCGAGCCCTTCCCGCCGGCCCAGGATCAGTGGTCCGGTGAACTGGCCGAGTGCCAGCAGGAACACGACCATCCCCGAGTAGACGAAAACCGGCCGCAGCATCGGCAGGGTGACCGTTCGCAGGATTCGGAGACCGCCGGCGCCGTTCGCTTGGGCAGCGAGACCATAGTCCTCGCCCAGCCCCTGAAGTCCGCTGTAGACGAAGAGGTACACGAACGCGGAGAGGTGGATGCCGGTGTAGACGATGATCCAGAACGGGGTGTAGACGTTGATCGGACCGGACGAATCGTCACCGAAAAATGGGGTCGCTCTGAGCAGTGTGTTGGCATACCCGTTCTCGGGTGAGAAGAGGAACACGAACCCGACGACGTGCGCGACCGCGGGGATGATGATCGGCAGCACCGGGGCGAACGAAAGGGCACTGCGAAGCCTCGGCGGCAGCGAATGGACGGATAACGCCAGCCCCGTGCCGAGCACCAGACCGACGACCGTCGCTCCGACACCGAGATACAGCGTATTGACCAGTACCGATCCCAGACCTCGCATTCCCCCGAGCTCTTTCAGGCCGGCACCGCCATCTGCGAACGCCTTGCCCTGCAGTGGAACGATGGGGATGAGCACCAGGACTGCGACCAGTGCGGTCAGCGCGATCCACGGGCCCTGCCGGCCCAGTTCCCTTCGGTGACGCTGCAACGGAAATGGCGCTGTTGATTGTCCGCTCATGCGGAACTCCTCTGCGTGAACTCGATCACTGATAGTCGATAATATATGCTGCGTCACAGGAGTCGGGCAAGGCTTTACCGAAGATGAGTCGTTTTTGTTTGCGCTCGAGAAAGGGTCAAGAATGCCCACACTGTCGCCGGTCACGACTTCACTTGTCCCGGTCGGTGCGAATACGCACTGGAGTGAAACCCTTTCACCTTCAAGGTGATTGCGAGACGATTGAGCTTTCCTCCGCTGCCATCCACGGCTCCTGCTGGATTCCGCAATGGCGCAGACCACGATTGATTCGACGGACGATCTCGACGACGAGCGGGGATCGCCCGAGGAATGCGGGAGAACTCCTGCCCACCCAGGATTCCACCTCGAGCACCTGGCATCACGCAGGCGCACTGTCATAGCCTGGTTGGCTGGTGCAGGTCGACATCGAGGTGTGCGGGGGTGGCACCGTGGGATTTGTCGGCGCTTACTTGTGTATCGAAAGCGTCCGATTGCCAACTGCGCCTGTGGCGCAAACCTGTTCGGTGGACGGGATTTCCACGCATCGGACGAGACAGGTACGTTGCGCGAGGAGGGGGGCGTTTGAGAGCGCGAGAGTGCCGACGGCCGGCTCCTGACATGGGGGCCGCCTGCCCCCTCGTGCCCGGATCGAATAGCCGCGGACTGCGTATCGACCGTCGACGGATCGCGCCGCGACCGGGCACGGCAGCGTTACCGCCGGCTCCTGTCGCGGCCCGCGCAGATCCGACCGACCGTCGCTCCTCCGGGTAGCGGTCAGGCCCGTCCGGGCAAAGTGGCGTGTTCCGCGTAGAGCGGATCCCCGGCGTTGCGCAGTCCCCAGTACGTACCGTCCGTTCGGATTCCGTTGATCGCCACCGACGTGAAGCGCGCGTCGACGACGACTCGCCGGTTCGCGATCCGCCACGCACCGTCACGACGTTCGAACCTGTCCAGATAGCGACCCCAGGCTTGTCGGCAGAGGGCGTCACCCGGCGACGTGCGGACCGCCGCGTCGCCGGTGGGAGGAATCAGGCGAGAGCTGACGAAGTAGGTCTCCGCCGAGGCGTAGTCTGCCGCGGTTTGCTCGACGAGACTGTTGCCCAGGAAGTGCATCGAGTTGTCGACGCCGGCGAACCGGGCGTCCAGCCACTCGATCAGTCCGTCAATGTTTCCCTGGTACTCCACGTGATCGTCGTGGGCGTCGGGATGGTAGGTCGAGCGGACGAGTTCCCAGTCCCCGCGGTCGACCCCTCGGGCGTACCGACACAACACGTCGTAAATGTCTTGACGGTCAAGGATGCGTTGCAGCGCGGGCGCCGGTATTTCTCTGTCGTTCATGCCATCACTCCTCGGGCGTTGGGCAACATTCTGTCGTTGCTGTGCTGCGATCCGCGCTCACATCGTAGAAACGTCAGCCCCCGATCAACAGACCTTTGTCAGGTTTCCGATCGGCCCGGTGTTACCGAGGCACGCCGCGCCAGGGCCCACCTCCTCGGTGGCCGAGTCAATTCGCGTGCTGGGGCGCTCGGCCGATCATCGCCAGCGGGATCAGGCTGAGCGCGGCGGCCGACGCCACATAGACGGACACCGAGATGGTGGTGTGTGTGGTTTCGAGGAGCGCGACCATGATCAGGGGGGCGAGACCGCCTCCGATGATATTGGCGCCCTGGGTTCCCATGGACGCACCGGCATACCGCACGCTCGGCGGGAACATCTCGGCGAAGAGAGCGACGACCGGTCCTTGCATGGCACCGACGGCAAGCAGCCCGACCAGCGCTGCCAGAACGACCAGCGCGAAGCTGCGGGTCTGCACCAGCGGAAAGATTGCAAATGCCCAGATACCGGTGAAGATCGCACCACCGGCGAAGACCGGACGCCGCCCGACGATGTCTGACAGCCAGGCGAATCCGAGCGTACCGACCGTCCACCCGACCATGGAGATCAACACCGCGGTGAGCAGTGTGCTCTTGCTCATTCCGAGGTCGCGGGTGCCGTAGTCGAGCATTCCCGTGTTGATGACGTAGAAGGCGATGGTGGCGGGTACGAAGGTGCCGGCTGCTAGGAGAAGCTGCCGCGGGCGCCGCAGCACCTCGAAGACCGAGGAACGCTTGACCGTGTGCGACCGCGCCGCCAGAGTGTCATCGGCTTTCTGGAACGCGGGGGTGTCCTCGATGAATCGGTGGATATAGTACGCGATGGGGAACATCATGATGCTGAGCAGAAACGGGACCCGCCATCCCCAGGCGGAGAACTGCTCGGCGTCGAGGACCTGGTTGAGTGCCAGGAACAGCAGGGTGCCGGTGATCATTCCGACCGGGACACCCAATTGTGGGACGGCACCGTAGAGGCCGCGACGGTTCGGCGGCGCGTGTTCGATAGCCATCAGTGCTGCACCGCCCCACTGGCCACCCACTGCGGCGCCTTGGGCACACCGGAGAACCGTCAGGGCGATCGGTGCCGCGACACCAATTGTCGCGTAGGTCGGCAGGGCACCGATGAGGGTGGAGGCGATGGCCATCAGGAGCATGGCGCCGAGGAGTGCCGGTTTGCGGCCGAATTTGTCTCCGAAGTGGCCGAACACCGCTGCCCCGACCGGGCGCGCGGCGAACCCGACAGCGAACGTCGCGAACGAAGCGAGGACACCGGCCGTGGGGTTGATCGACGGAAAGAAGTGACTGTTGAAGATCAGCGAGGCCGCCGTGCCGTAAATCATGAAATCGTAGTACTCGATCGACGATGCCGCGACCGAGGCGGCCAATACCTTGCCGGGCCGTGTGCGGGTTGGCTCCACTGCTCGGGAGGTTAGTCCTGGTGTGCTCACTTTGTGCCTCATCTCCGATGATATGGTCCGCGGCCGGGCTGGTTCAATGCCGAGCGTAGGAAACGGGTCTGTCAATGCTTTGACGCATACGCATGGGCGGTCTGCCAGCGGCGGATGTCGTTCCTCGCCCCAGGTCGATGCTCGGATACCACCTAGTCGGACGGAATTCACCGCTCGTCATACACAGCATCGCCAAAGGTCCGTGGCCTACCTCGATGATATATGATCGATCACATTTGGCAAGAGGTATGACTCCTCCCACTATCCGTCGGCCACAGATACCGGAACCCTCCTCGGGTCGAGACCAACGCGAACTTTAGAATCTGCATTACGCTACGGCCGCAGAGGTATTCGCCCGAACGGAGCAGGACCACGCCGCCCCTTCACCCAGTGACGATTTCAATTCCCGTGCAGCTGCACACGGCGGACAGCTGGCCCGCAATCGCGGCACCGACCAGAAGTAAGCCGCCACTCTTGCCGAGCGCGGGCGGGTCGTTCATGTCAGGAACCTGGGTCGCCAGGACCGCGGCCCGCAACCGACCCCGACACGGTGATCTACCAGTGATCGCGGTTTGTTGCCAAGACAATTCCGACGGTTGAACCCCTTCGTTCACCCCGCCAACAGGCTTTGACCACCATCGACGACCAGCGAGGCACCGGTGATGAAAGCCGCCTCGTCCGAAGCCAGAAAGAGCGCCGCCTGCGCAACATCCCAGGCAGTTCCCTGCCGATTACGTAACGGCACGCGCGCATTTCGCTCGGCGGCAACCTGCTCTCGGGTTGCGCCACCTCTGCCGACTCGCTGTTCGATCGCCATCGGCGTATCCATTAGCCCAGGAAGGATTGTGTTGGCTCTGATTCCGTACTTCGCCTCCGTGATCGCGATGTGTTCGGTGAGTGCCACCACGCCCGCCTTGGAGGTCTTGTAGCCGACGTTCGGATAGTTGATCAGCACCGCATTGGAGGAGATGTTCGTGATCACTCCGCTACTGTGCTCGCGCATCACGGGAATGACATGCTTGCAGGTCAATGCCATGCCCTGCAGGTTGATGGCAATAATTCGAGTGAATGCCTCGGCATCGATCTCGCTGACCGGCGCGTCGCCGGCGGATACTCCCCCGATACCCACGTTGTTGTGAAGGATGTCGATGCGCCCCCATTCCTGCACGCAGGTGGCCGTCATTGCCGCGATGTCCGGCTCGCGGGTGACATCCGCGCACACAGCGATCGCCTCGCCACCGTCGGCAACGATCTGCCGAACGGTCTCCTTCGCCGACGTGAGGTCCCTGTCGACGGCGAGCACCTTCGCTCCCTCGCGTGCCAGCAGCAGTGCCGCGGCGCGTCCGTTGCCGACGGTCCGCCCCTCGACCTGCCCTGCCCCCACAACGACCGCCACCTTGCCAGCTACGCGCTGCCCCATGCCATAACTCCTTTTTCGTCCTCCGCGCGGAGGACACCTCCGCCGGATTCACACATCGTGCCCACGATCTCGACCGACACCATCGGCGGGTCGACCTTCGTCCCCGAAACAGTGGCTCGAGCACTTCCACCGTCGAGTTCACCGTTCATCCCGCAGCCGGCTCCACCGCTCGACGGAGGCTGTGTTCGACGAGGTAGCTGAGTACGCGGACGGCACGACTCGGTTCGGGGTAGGTCGGGATCCCGGCATCGAGCAGTTGCCGACGTGGTCGGCCACTACCGCCGGTCCACGCGACGAAGAAGGGTTTCGATGTCGCAGAGTAGGCACGTCGGAGAGCCTCGACCATGTCGTCGGCTCCGGCGTCGGAGTTTCCGAGGACCACGAGCACGGCGTCCGTCTCGTCGTTGTCACAGACCACCTGCAGGGTTCGGGTCAAGATTCCGACGTCGTTGATCAACGACCCTGTGGCATCGATTGGGTTCGCCGTAGACCCGAAGTAGGGCAGATGCGAAGCAAGCAGTTCGCGGTCCGCGGACTCCCACGGTTCCACGACGAGGCCCAGTTCGACAGCGATGTCTGTCGCGAGGGCGCCTGCGCCGCCGCTCTGGGTGACGACGGTCAGCCGCCGCCCTGCTGCGGTCCGTCCGGCTGCGAAGGCGAGGGCGGCATCGGCCATCGCTTCCATGCTGTGCACCCGTACCGCGCCGTAGGTGGTCACAGCCTGTTCGAATGTATCGTCGTCGCCTGCGAGGCTCGCGGTATGTGCCGCGACGGCACGGGCACCAGCCGGGGTCCGTCCGGTCTTGAGTAAGACGAGAGGTTTGCCGTGGTCGGCTGCCGAGCGCATCAGCTCCTCGAGTGCGGCGAAGTCCTTGACTCCTTCGATGTGTCCGAGCAGTAGGTCCACATCCGGTGCGTCGACCAGGCCCGCGAGCAATTCGACCACCGTCACGTCGGCCTCGTTGCCGGTGTTGGCGAAGTACCGTGCCCCGAGTCCGAGCGAGTTCATCGTGCTGTATGTGAAGGTGCCGACCGCACCGCTCTGGGACACGAGCGCGATCGCCGAATCGGGACGTTCGCCCTCCTCGTCGAACGCGGTGGAGAAGGTTGCGTATGCACAGTTTCCTGCCGAGAAGCTACCGAGACAATTCGGGCCCACCACGCGCATTCCACTGCTGCGGGCGACCGCGGTGATCCGGTCCTGGATCGCCGTTCCCGGGTCACCGATCTCGGCGAACCCGGAGGCGAAGATGATCGCGGTGCCGACGCCGGCGGTCGCGCAGCGCTCGACCGCCTCCACCACTGATGCGGCCGGGACGACGATAATGGCCAGGTCGATGACTGCGTCGATGTCGGAGATGTCCGCATAGGCCGGGACGCCCTGGACCTGATTGCGGTGTGGATTGATCGCGTAGATCCCACCGGAGTAACCGAATTTCTTCAGGTAGTCCAACGGCCGCCCGGACAACTTGGCGGGGTCCGACGATGCCCCGTAGACGACGACATTACGCGGCCTGAAGAGCAGATCTGCGACGGCTGTGTTCACGACCACGTCTCCGTCCGGAACGACGGCGCGCGGCGCTCACGGTGCGATGCGACGCCCTCGACGACATCAGGGCCGCCGAAGCCCAGGAACTCGAGGCCCAGCGCGGCGTCGAACAGCGGGCCCTGCTGGCGGTACCACTGATTGAGTGAGTACTTGGTCCAGCGAATCGCTTCCTGTGCGCCGGCGCTCATCTGGCCGGCGATCTCACGGGCGGTGTCCAGCAGTTCCGCCTGGTCGACGGACAGGGACACCAGGCCCGCCTTCTCGGCGTCCTCCCCGGAGATCTCCCGGCACGTCAGAAGCAGATACTTCGCTTTCGCCATGCCGCACAGCAGCGGCCAGACCATCGACGCATGGTCGCCGGCGGCAACCCCGAGTCTGGTGTGTCCGTCGATGATGCGCGCGTTCTTCGCAGCGATCGAGATGTCGGCCATCAAGGCGACGACGAGTCCGGCTCCGACGGCCGGGCCGTGGATGGCGGAGATGATCGGCTTGTTGCAATTGACGATGTTGTAGAACAGGTCACGCGACTCACGCATCACGCGCATCCGCACGTCGTAGTCCCTGATCTGTGCGTCGATGAGGTCGAAACTGCCGCCGGCGGAGAAGGCCTTGCCGGCGCCTCGGACGACGACCGCCCGGACCTCGGGGTCCTGGTCGATCACCGACCAGATTTGCGGGATGTCGCTGTGGGTGGTTTCGTCGACGGCGTTGAGGTTCGGGCCGTCGAAAATCACCTCCAACACTCCGGGCTGGTTGTTCTCGAAGGAGATGCTGGTGAACTCCTTGTACTTGTCGATCATGAGATTGTCCTTTCCTGGTGGGGCGGATCGGCTGGTGAGGGTGCCGGGGATCTCGGATCCCATGACTCGAGAACGGTCTCGACGTCGACGGCCCCCTCGTTCGGTGTGCTGACAGCTCGTGCGGGGGTTCGGCTGAACCGGGGTGCGGGAGCGGGATGGAGTGCTCCGTCAAGGCGCTGAAAGAGTCCGCGTTCGAGGTTGTGCGGGTGTTCCGCCGCTTCGTCGAAGGTGAGCACGGGGGTGACGCAGGCGTCGGTGCCCTGGTAGACCGTGGTCCACTGCACCTGGGTCTTGGATCCGATCTGCGTCGCGATCAGTTCACGCAGTTGGGGCCAGCGCGCCCGATCATTCTGATCCGGCCACTCGGAGACGTCGGCGTCCAGGCGCGCGACGAACTCGCGGTAGAAGTCCGGTTCGAGCGCGCCTACCGCGAGGTATCGACCGTCGACGCACCGGTAGGTGTCGTAGAAGGGGGCACCGGAGTCGATCCAGTTGGTGCCGGGTTCGTCCGAGAAGAGACCAGCGGCGCGCAGACCCTGGATCTTCGCGGTCAGGAGTGCGACCCCGTCGACCATGGCGGCGTCGACAACCTGCCCCTGCCCGGATATGCGGGCTTCGAACAGCGCGCACACGATGCCGAACGCGCCGAGAGCGGCGCCGCCGGCATAGTCACCGAGCAGGTTCATCGGTGGCCGCGGCGCTTCACCGGACCGCGCCAGTGCGTGCAGAACTCCCGACTGCGCAACGTAGTTGATGTCGTGGCCGGCGGTGTGTGCGAGCGGCCCGGTTTGGCCGTACCCGGTCAGCCGGGCATACACCACCGCCGGGTTCCGGTCGAGGACGACGTGCGGGCCGAGTCCGAGTCGTTCGACCACCCCCGGCCGGTAGCCTTCGAGAAAGATGTCGGCCGCGGCTGCCAGTCGCAATACGGTTTCGACACCGTCCTCGCTCTTGAGGTCCACGGCCACGGTCTCGACTCCGCGGTTGACCAGGTCGCACCTTTCCCGCAGGCCGTCGGTAGAGTTCAGCGCCCTGGCCGGTCGGTGGGCGGGGCGCGCGACGCGCACCACTCGTGCGCCCATGTCGGCGAGCATCATGGCCGTGACCGGCACCGGTCCCATTCCCGCCAGGACGACGACCCGGACCCCGGCGAGCGGTCCCCTCGACGTGCCAACTACAGGTGCTGTCGCGTCCTCGCGGCAGTCCGTCGTCGTTGCGGTCACATCCACCTCCTCTACAGCTCTTGAGCATTCGCAAATCGGTTGCCGATCATGCGTTTTCGGGTTGTTGTTCAGGGTCGTTCGAAGATGGCAGTCAGTCCCTGTCCGCCGCCGATGCACATCGTTTCGAGTGCGTAGCGGCCCTGGCGGCGTTCGAGCTCCCGCAGCATCGTGGCGAGGATCCGTACACCGGTCGCCCCGACGGGGTGGCCCAGCGAGATGCCCGAACCGTTGACGTTGAGCCGGTCGAAGTCGTCTTCGCCGAGCTTCCACGCCGCCGTCACGGCGAGCGCCTGGGCGGCGAAGGCCTCATTGAGCTCGATCAGGTCCATGTCCTTGAGTTCGAGCCCGGCACGAGCGAGCGCGGTCTCCGTCGACGGCACCGGCCCGATTCCCATTCGGGCCGGGTCGACCCCGGCCGCCGCCCAGGTCACCAGTCGGGCCAGCGGACGCAGCCCGAGTTCCTCCGCCCGCTCGCGGGTAGTGACGATGCAGGCCGCGGCGCCGTCGTTCTGCCCGGAGGCATTTCCGGCCGTCACGGTCGCGTCGGGATCGACGGACCGTCGGACCGGTTTCAACGCGGCCAGGCTCTCGAGAGATACATCGGCCCGCGGATGCTCGTCCGTGCCGACCGTCACCTCGCCCTTGCGGGTGGACACGGTGACCGGGACGATCTCGTCGGCGAAACGGCCCTCCTGCTGAGCAGCCACGGCCCGCTGATGCGAGGACAAGGCCAGGCGGTCCTGGGCGTGCCGGCTGATGCTGTACTCCTTGCGGAGGTTCTCCGCGGTTTCGAGCATGCCGCCCGGCACCAGATGGTGCCTGCCGCCGGCGGTGACGCGTCCCCGTCCGATGCGGTCCGACAGGGGGGTGGAGTCGCCACGGAACCCGAACCGCAATCCCAGTGTGTAGTGTTCGGCCTGGCTCATGCTTTCGGCGCCACCGGCGATCACCAGATCGCAGATTCCGGTCTGCACGCGCATGGCCGCATCGATCACCGCCTGCAGACCGGAGCCGCAGCGACGGTCGATCTGCAGCCCGGGCACCGTGACCGGAAGTCCGGCGTCGAGCGCAGCGACTCGCCCGATCGCCGGGGCCTCACCGTTCGGATAGCACTGCCCGAACAGGACATCGTCGACGTCCGAGCCCTCGATGCCGGTTCGCCTGATCAGTTCGGCCAGGACGGTAGCGGCGAGATCGGCAGCAGGTATCTCCTTGAACGTGCCGCCGTACCGGCCGACCGGAGTGCGTAGCGGTTCGCAAATCACTGCATCGCGCATGTCTTCCTTCTTTCTTTCTGCTGATCGGTGCCTGGCAGGCTCAGATACCTCGGCCGCCGGTCACCTCGAGCACGGCTCCGTTGACGTACGACGCGAGCGGGGACGCGAGGAAGATGACCGCTCCGGCAACCTCCTCGGGCAGACCCGCCCGCCCCAGCGGCACTTCCGCTTCCTTGGCTGCGAAGATCTCCGGTTTCATCGCCAACGTCATCGCGGTGCGCACCAGCCCGGGCTGAATCGCGTTGGCGCGCACCCCGGCCGGGCCGAGTTCCTTCGCCGACGCCTTGGTCAGTCCGATCAGCCCGGCCTTGGCCGCGCTGTAGTTCGTCTGTCCAGGGTTGCCGATCTTCCCCGACAGCGAGGAGACATTGACGATGGACCCGCTGCCCTGCGATCGCATGAGCGGGGCCACCGCCCGCGTCCCGAGCCACGCCCCCTTCAGGCTCACGTCGAGGACGAGATCGAAATCGGATTCAGTCAGCTTCGAGATGTACCCGTCGCGGGTGACACCCGCATTGTTGACCAGGACATCGACCCGGCCGAACCGGTCGAGGCACGCCTGGACGAGCCCGGTTTGCTCAGCCTCGGAGGTGACGTCGCACTGATGCGCTGCGATATCGGCACCGGCGGCCACCAGAGGGGCGACCGCATCCCGGGCTTTGTCCCCGTCGATGTCGGCAACGAGGACCCGCGCGCCGTGGGCCGTCAACGCTTCCGCGATGGCGAGACCGATGCCTTGACCGCCTCCGGTCACGATGGCCACCTGTTTGTCGAGCAGCCGTGCCGCCACGGTGGGGTTCGGTGCGCTCATCAGTACGACTTCGGCAGGCCGAGGACCTTGGTGGAAATGTAGTTGAGCACCATCTCCTGCGACACCGGCGCCACCTTGAGGAGCCGGGACTCACGCCAGAACCGCTCGACGTGGTATTCCTTCGCGTAGGAGTAGCCGCCGAGGGTCTGCATCGCCCGGTCGCATGCTTGGAAACCCGCCTCGCTGCCGAGGAATTTGGCAGCGTTGGCCTCCGCGCCGCACTGTTGATGCGAGTCGAAGAGCGCGGCCGCGTTCATCGCGGTGAGTTCGGCAGCCTGCAGACGGATCCAGGAGTCTGCCAGCGGGTGAGCCACAGCCTGGTTCTTGCCGATCGGGCGGTCGAAGACAACGCGATCATTGGCGTACTTGGTCGCGATCTCCAGGGCGGCGCGACCGAGTCCCACCTGCTCCATGCTGACCACGATGCGCTCGGGGTTGAGTCCGTCGAGCAGGTAGTAGAACCCCTTGTCGACCTCGCCGACGACCTCGTCCGCGGTGACCTCGAGGTTGTCGATGAACAGTTCGTTGGAGTCGACGGCCGAGCGGCCGAGTTTCTCGATCTCGCGGACGGTGATCCGCTCGCGGTTGAGATCGGTGAAGAACAGGGTCATCCCGTGGAGGGGGTTCTCCTCGGTCCGTGGCGAGGTGCGGGTGAGCAGCAGGATCTTATGGGCGTTCTGCGCGTTGGTGATCCACACCTTGTGCCCGTTGACGACCCAACCGTTGTCGGTCTTGGTGGCCTTGGTGGTGATGCGGGAGGTATCGACGCCGGCGGTCGGTTCGGTGACACCGAACGCCATCAGCAGCTCACCCGCGGCGATCTTCGGCAGGAACTTGCGCTTCATCTCTTCCGACCCGTGGCGTAGGATCGGGCCCGGCGGGAAGATGTAGAAATGGATCGCCGACGCGCCGGCTGTGCCGGCACCCGAGGCGGCCACCTCGTGGAGCATGATCGCCGATTCGGTCAGCCCGAGCCCGAGCCCACCGTATTCTTCCGGGATCATCGCGCCGAGCCAACCGCCGTCGGCGAACGCCTTGACGAACTCCCAGGGGTATTCGCCCTTCTTGTCCTTCTCCCGCCAGTATTCGAGATCGAATTTGCGGGCCAGTTCCCGAGTCGTCTGGCGAATCAGTTCCAGATCGCTCTGCTCGGTTGCGATTGCGGTCATGCCTGCACTCCTGCTTGTTGATGGGTGGGGATGTCTTCGATGGGGGTGGCCGGATCCAGTGAGGAGAGGTCACCCTGCGATTCGCCGAGGTGACGGGCGCGTATGGCACGCCGCATCACTTTGCCGTTCTTGGTTTTCGGCACTGTGGCCACGACGTGCAGGGTGGGCGCGAACGAGCGGCCCACATGGTGCACTGCCGTCTGTGTCAGGTCGTCGAGATCGAGGTCCCCGGGGCGGGCGACGACGAACGCGACCACCCGTTGGCCGCGCTGTTCGTCGGGCGCCCCGATCACCGCGGCTTCCACGATGCGAGGGTCTTTGAGCAGCGCTGCTTCGATCTCGGCGGGACCAACTCGCCGCCCGGACACCTTGATGGTGTCATCAGACCGGCCGTGGATCCGCCAGTTGCCCTGGGCGTCGACGCTGGCCAAATCGCCGTGCAGCCAGATGCCCTCCCAGCGCTTCCAGTACGTCTGCAGATACCGCTCACGGTCATGCCAGAAGGCGTGGGTCATCCCTGGCCAGGTGTTGTGCACCGTCAACTCGCCCACCTCACCGGTCACGGGGTCGCCGGCAGCGTTGCGCACGGCCACATCCATGCCGGGCAACGGACCGTTGAAGCAGGCCGGTTCCATGGGCAGGAACGGGTAGCTGACCAGGATTCCTCCACCGGTCTCGGTGCCTCCGCTGTAGTTCACGATCGGCCGCCGGGATTGGCCCACCGTCTCGAACAACCACCGCCACGTCGGCTCGTCCCATGCCTCGCCGGTAGACGCGAAAGCGCGGATCGAACCGAGATCACCGAAATCACCTTCGCTACTTGACATCACCGCGCGCGCGGCGGTCGGGGCGATGCCTTGGAAGGTGACACCGTTACGCTCGGCGATGTTCCACAATCGGCGCGAGGACGGGTAGTCCGGCACTCCCTCGGTGAGCACGATCGTCGCACCCAACTGAAGGCCGCCCATGATCAGCAACGGCCCCAGCATCCATCCCATGTCGGCGATCCAGGCGATGACGTCGTCCTCGTGGATGTCAAAGCCGTACGCGAAGTCGACGGCAGCCTTGACTGCGAAGCCGGCATGAGAGTGGACGATGCCCTTCGGCGCACCCGTCGTGCCGGAGGTGTAGATGATCGTGAGCGGGTCGTTGGCGTCGGCGGCGACGGTGGCGGCCGGTTCGGGGTCCCTGTCGAGTTGATCCCAGTAGATATCACGCCCACTGTGCATGTCGACGCCGTCTGCGAGGTGCCGCACGACAACCACATGCCGGACAGACGGTGCCGATGCGAGTGCCTCGTCCGCGGTCTGCTTGAGGGGGACCCGCTTGCCGCGCCGTGTCGTGCCGTCGGCGGTGACCAGGACGACAGCTTTCGCGTCGCGCAGACGGGTGGCGAGAGCGTCGGCACCGTAGCCGGTGAAGGCGGGGACCGAGATGGCTCCGATCATGGCGCACCCGAGGTATGCGATCACCGCCTCGGGCACCACCGGGAGGAACAGGACGACCCGGCCTCCCCGCGCGACCCCGAGCCGGAGCAGGTTCGCGGCGAATCGTCGCACTTCCACGTCGAGCTCGGCAAAGGTCAGGGACCGCCGCTGGCCGCCGTCGCCCTCGTAGACCACGGCCTCCTTGCCGGCGATCGGGCCGCTGGCGTGGCGGTGCGCGCACAGCGTCGCAGCGTTAACGGTGCCCCCGACGAACCAGCGCGGGAAGGGTTTGCCCGCACTGTCGTCTCGGACCCGATTGAACGGGGCGTCGAAGGTGATGTCCAAGTCTTCGACCACGGCACGCCAGAACCATTCCGGGTCGTCGACCGATGCCCGGTGCAGCTCGTCGATGCCGTCGAAACCCCACCGCTGCATCGCCGAGAGCAGTCGGCTGCGCTTACGGTCGGCCTCCTCCGGCACCCATACGGGGGCACCCGAATCACCGACCAGGCGGGCTTCACGCATCGCTACTCCTCCATCTCGTGTGGTTTGCCGGACCGTCAGGAGACGGCGACGGGCTTCTCGGCGGCCGACCTCTTGAGCATCAGGCCGGCGCGGGCACAGTCGCAGACCACCTCGTCGCGTTGGTTGATGCCGTAGTGACGGAAGAAGACGATGCCGGAGTCGTCGCGGCTCTTGGACTCGCGTTTGCTGACGATTTCGGTGCGCACCCGGATGGTGTCGCCGTGAAAGACTGGCTTGGGGAAGGTGACTTCCTGGAAGCCGAGATTGCCCAGTGTGGTGCCCTGAGTGGTGTCGGGCACCGTGATGCCGGTGACCAGCCCCAGAATGAAGAGGCTGTTGACGAGCCGCTGACCGTAGATGCTGTCCTTGCTGTATTCCGCGTCCAGGTGCAGGGGTGCGAGATTCAGCGTCATGGAGCAGAACAGGACGTTGTCGGTTTCGGTGACGGTGCGCCGGGTGGCGTGCTCGATCACCGCGCCGGGTTCGAGTTCTTCGAAGTAGAGACCAGGCATGAGAAGCCCTTTCAGGTTCAGTTGACGCCGGCCAGGTCGCCCTGGCTGTCGGAACGGTTGTTGTCGTCGAGGAGGCGGCTATACTCGAGCACCCCACGCGCGGTCTTGATGTGTGCGTAGTCGATGTGCATGCCCTCGTAGAGCACCGCGGCCGCCCCCGCGGCTTCGGCTTCTTCGAAGGCGGTGATCATGCCGGTGTAGAAGTCGACTTCGAACTTCGAGGGGCTGAACACCTCGTTCGCCACCGCGACGTGGGACGGGTGGATGAGGACCTGTCCGCGGAAGCCCAGCTCGCGGTTCTGTACTGCGAAGTTGCGTGCCCCTTCCGGATCGGCGAGATCTTGCCACACACCCACCAGCGGGAATTCGAGACCGTGGGCGCGGGCCGCCAGCAGCGCCCGGCTACGCAGGTACAAGGTCTCCTGACCGCCCGGAGTGAATTGGAAGCCGATCGACCGGGACACGTCCGCATCTCGGGCGGTACCGGCGAACAGGGTCGCCACCCGAGGTGACGCGACCGCGATCTTCTCGCAGTTCCCATACGCTTCGGCGGTTTCCAATGAGCAAATGAACTCGATGGTCCCCGCTTTGACGCCGTTGCGCGCCTCGAAATGCGTGACCAATGCATCGAATCGAACAATGTCATCGGGGCCGAACGTCTTGGGCAGCACGAAACCGTCGAGCCCGGGAATGGCCACGGCCTCGATGTCATCTCCGGTCAGTCCGGTGTCGAGCGAGTTGAGCCGGACGTACACCGCCGGCCGATTACCGGGCTCGGCAAGACGGGTGATCGATCGGGAGGCCGCCGCCCGGCCCTCCGCTTTCAGATGAGACGGAACGGAATCCTCCAGGTCCAAGATCAGCCCGTCCACACCGGACGCCACCGCCTTGTCGACCCAGTTTTCCCGGTGACCGGGCACGAACAGCAGAGAACGTAGTGGTCTCATGAATCCTCCTCAGTGACTGAGCAAACCATATATTATGTGAGAACCTAGCGCAAGGATTTGCGATAATCGATAATCATGCTGATCCCGATCTATGACATCGCTTCACATTCTGATCTGAATCGAACGTGCACCTTGACTTTTCGGCCCGACCAACCGCCTTCTGCACGCCAAAGCAGCTATCGCTACTGAAGCCGCCGCGGCGATTTCGTCGGGGCGGCGCCGCGGATCAGTCCACTTTCCGGGAGCCGAGTACGCCTGACAGACGAGGGCAGCCGGCCAGCGGGAAGGTAGACACCCGAGTGTCCAACGTATTGAGCAGCCAGGAAACGTCATGGGAAGCGTTGCGCTATCTGAAGAGAAAGTGAGGACGCGCGGCTGGTGTGTCTCGACTGCTCCAATGATGGCCACAGTGTGCAGGCCGCAGTTCAGTTGCCGGCTCCCGGCACCGGAAGCCCGGTCACGGATGGCGTGACCGGCGAGTGCCTCGATCGGTGCGGCGCGGTGCGACAACTCGCGATCGCAGCCGTCGGCCGAAACGGCGAATGCCTACGATCCGAGCTAGGGACGCCCCCCGGGCAGCGTCCCGCTCGATCGTGCATGTTCGGACAGCGATGAGGGAGGTGCCTGGGTCCGATCTCGATGACATCGACCACGTTCTTGCCGGCAGTTGCGATCGACGACCAATGGCTCACCGCCCACTCGATCGACACCTCCGCAGGGCCGGTACTGGCGGTCGCCTTCCGCGGGTCACCGTCGCAGGAGCCGATAACCCGACCGGCCATCACCGCCAGTCCTCCCGCAGTCCCGTGAAACTGCAGCGTCGACCAGACCCGGGCGCCCCTCATTCGCCCGGCTGCGCGGACATGCCTGCGCCGAGGATCAGACCTCATCGCAGGGCAACCGCCGGGCACTGGGCCGTGACAGAGCTTCGTCGGTGACGGAGCATCCGGTAGTCGCTACGGTGCCGTCTCGGGTGTTTCTCGTCGGCCTGTTTCTCGAGCCTGGCGGTGCTCGACGGCTGACCGCGCCGACTAGAAGAGCTGGTCACTGGCCGGAAGCGACAACGTGACTCCACAACCTCCACCGGGCGGCGGCGACGACCGTTGAGACCGCCGTGACGGTGCTGGTCTCGATCCGCTCGACCACCGTCCGCATCTGCCAACAAACGGCCGCCGCCCGTGCCCCGGGGCTGCACCGCGGCGGGGCCGACTGCAGGAATGCCGCCGAACACGCCGGCCCTCGCGTAGTCGGTCGCACCTCCTCAGCCGGGTGATCGACTAGTTGCAGACTCTCGTCGTGCAGCGCGGTAGAGGCGACGGCCCTCCGTCGCCCCACTACCCTGTCAGGACACCGGCGCGTCGCTAAGGCTGTTCGGCGAATGTGATGCGGGGGAGCTGGCCCCGGGCTGCAAGAGCACAGTGAGATCGGCAACCTCGGAGGCCGGGTCCAGCGTATCGACAAGCTCGAAAAGCCGCGCGGCTTGATCGCGCCCGATTACCTCGCCGGTCAGCTCATCCAGCTTCTCCTGAAATTCGGCTTCCGTGAAGGGCTTCACCGGCGAGCCCTTGGCGCGCTCCTGGAAATAATGCGCGCTGGTCCCATCCTTGAAGTGGACCGTCACATCCGAGACAAAGAACTCATACTTCTCGTCGAGATCCGTAGCGACCTCCAGCGTGATCCGACGAGCGAACTGCATGACCTCAGAGTCGGGTGACAGGTCCAGTCGCCCTTCCAAAAACGCACGGTGGGTCGCGTAGCCATTGCCCTTGCCCAGAGCCGACAATGCCATCTGCGTGGGCAGCGAATACTGCAATTCTTCAATATTTCGCGGGTGGTAGAGCTGTGCGTTTCGTGTTCCCACGACGCTGTCGGTCATCGTCTGGATGCGGGCCACGACACTGTCGATCTCGTCGGCGCGGTCTCGAAAATGCTCCATGGCCTCGATGTAGCAGAAAGTCAGGGCGCAGCAGCAATAGGGCTTGAACGACAGGCCCGGCAGCATATTGGGTGCGCCGGGAAGGAAGCAATCACGTGCCTGGTCGGTGACGTCCGCATGGGCGAACATTCGATAGAGACCACGGTCCCCGGTCAGAAAGCGACGTGGACCGGTCACGCCCGCCCGGGCAAGTTGCGCGGCCTCGATGCCGTTGCGCACGGCGATCCCGGCATGGACCCGCTTGATGGAGCCCCCCGTCGAGGCATATTCGGTCGTCCCGCTTGCATGGCTGAGCGCAATGGCGAGGGCGTGGAAGGTCTTGTCCTCGTCGAGGCCGTACAGCTTTGCCGCAATCGCGGCGGCACCGAAGTTCGCGAAGACCGCATGCGGCTGCCAGCCCACGTTGAGGATCGCAGGCGAGGCCAGCGCTCCGATCCGGACGTAGGTCTCATAGCCCGCGACCATCGCCACGATCGTCTCGTGCAGCGATGCACCTACCTCTTCGCCGATGGCGAAGGCCGTTGGCACGACGCAACATCCGGGATGCGCGTTGCCGAGGAAGTCATCGTATTCGAAGCCGTGGCCATAGGTCGCGTTCAGATATGCAGCATCGGCTGCAGCAGCTCGCGTTGTTTCACCGACGATCCGCGCCTTTCCGGGGCGCGGGTCTCGAAACTCACGCGTCATCCTCGACCATGGTAGCTGCGAGGCGCCGATCTGGATCGCGAACTGGTCCTTGATCAGCGCCTTTGCCGCGTCGAGCGTGGCGGGGTCAATATCGTTCCAACTGTAACGCGTCACGAACTGCGCGACGGCGCGTTCCAGAGTTGGAGCTGTGTCTGTCATGAAACCTCCCGATACTCGTGGCCTTCGCGGTGGAACCGCATGGGGGCAGGATCGCCCTCGGAGGCATCTGATCCGCGTATCACGGCTCCCCTGCTGTGAGGAAATCGTGCAGCGGCACCTTCTGTAGGATTATACATAATTGTAAATGCAGAATCAGGGTCATGCTGGAAGTATCCCTCTCGGTAGACGTTCGTCTCTGCCGCGCGATGGCGATCCACAACTCAGATCAGCAAACGTAGTGCCCTACCCACACCGCCAGGCCACGTTCGTTCCCGAAAGGAACTCCGATGCCACAGTCAGTCACCGAGATCGTCGACCTTCTCGACCTCGACACGATCGGCCCGAACACCTTCCGGGGAAGACCGGCCCGATCGACCGAGTTGGTCAAGGTCTACGGAGGGCAGGTCGTCGCACAGTCGCTGATGGCCGCAGGTAGGACTGTGTCAGGAGGCCGGAAGGTGCATTCGCTGCACGCTCATTTCCTGCTCGGTGGTGACACGCAGATCCCTATCGTGTACGAGGTCGAGAATCTTCGCGACGGCGGGTCCTTCAGTTCACGACGGGTGACAGCCCGCCAACATGGTGACCTGATCTTCCACGCCACCACCTCGTTCCATAAGGAGGAACCGGGGTTCGAACATCGGCCGTCGTGCCCCGTAGCGCCGTCGTACGACGACGCGCCACCGCTTGCCGATGTCATGGAAACGACAGACGTGCACACGGCGGCATTCTGGCGGCGCGAGTGGGAGGCTCTCGACATCAGGTATGCCAGCGACACTCGACCGCAGGAACAGCGCGCAGAGACCCCCGGCCTGCAACATGTCTGGATACGCGCGAGCGGCCCGCTGCCGACGGACCCGTTCCTGCACACGTGCGTGCTCGCCTACGTGAGCGATCTCGGCCTGCTCTCTGCGTCACTTGTTCCACACGGCTTCCTCGTCTGGGCTCCAGGTGTGCCGCGGGCTTCCCTCGACCATTCCATGTGGTTCCACGACTCGGTGCAGGCCGACCAGTGGATGCGCTTCGATCAGTCGTCGGCCTGGGCCGGCGGAGCGCGAGGGCTGTCCAACGGGAAGGTGTTCGATACGCATGGACGGCTGCTGGCGTCCGTGGCCCAGGAGGGCCTCATCCGACCACACGGTGCGGTGCGGGCGCGACTCGACGGAGACGGGTCGGCACTGCGAATTCACGCCCGATAGGCCGCCAGAGAGAGCCGAGGGGTCCGGGGGCTCGTGCTCCGAACCCCTCGGTTCACCGTGTGTCAGAGGGTGGTTGCCGTACCGCCGTCGACCGGCAGGACCGCACCGGTGACGTAGGCGCCCGCCCGGGACGCGAGGTAAATGGCCGTGCCGGCCATGTCCGACTCGGCGACGAACCGCTTGAGCGGGACCGGGGCCAGGACCGCCTCCTCGCCTCGTCGTTCCAGTGTGCCCTCAAGCATCTTGCTCTTGAACATGCCGGGGGCGATCACGTTCACCGTGATCGACCGGGGTGCCAACTGCGCGGCGAGGTGACGACTCAGGTGATGGACCGCCGCCTTCGAGGACGAGTACGCGTAGGTCTCGTGCTTGGGGACATGGAACGCGTCGATCGATCCGATGTTGATGATCCGGGCAGGATCATCCGGGGACGCGGCCGCCTCTAGCAGTGGGGTGAGCGCCTGGATCAGGAAGAAGGAGCCTTTGACGTTCAGGTCGAAGACTTTGTCCCACCCGGATTCCGGGTACTCGGCGAGCGTTTCGGCCCAGATCGCACCAGCATTGTTGATGAGCACGTCAAGGTGGTCCTCTTGCTCTCCCAGCGCTTGTGCGAGCGAGCGGCATCCGTCGACGCTGCCGAGATTGGCCGGCAGGGCGATGGCCTCGCCGTACTGTGAAAGTTCCTTCACCGCCAAGGTGCAGGCCTCGGCGTTACGTGCGCAAATGTAGACCCGTGCGCCGGACCTGACGAATCCCTCGGCGATCGCGAGACCGATACCTCGACTGCCGCCCGTCACCAGAACCACTTTGCCGCTGACGTCGAAGAGTTTCTCGAACATCCCGCTGTCGGTCATATCTATTCCTTCCCATTGATTGTTTGTTCGGCTCGGAGCCGACTTCGGTCGGCCACGCGTGCGAGCGTGCGCACCGCGCCGGCCAGTTCGGGCTCGTACGGCAACTCGAGAATCGCCTCGTGGAACCCCATCTCCGCATAAACCTCGAGGTTGTCGGCGTTGATGGCTCCGGACTCCGGGTCGGGCCCGGGACCGGGTTTGACGATCAGTTTCAACTCGGTGAAGTCGCGGTCGACAGCGTCGCACGCTGCGCGCAGTCGCGCCAGATGCGCCTCCAAGGATCCCAAACTCTGTTTCGCAGGCAGCCAGCCGTCGCAGACCGAGGCGATCAGGCGCATCGCCAGCGGACTGTGTCCACCCCAGAGAAATTCGACCGGTGCCGGCGACTCGGGCAACATGGTGAAGGTCTTCGCCACCGGTTCATCGTCGCCGCCACGCACGGTGTACTCGCGCCTTCCCCGGGTCAGCAGTTCCCTGATCAGCGCGATGTCCGTCTTGGCGCGGCTCCCCCGCCTCTCGAAGGGCATCCCGACCGCGTCGTATTCCTCACGTAGCCATCCGGTACCCACCCCGAGTGAGAGGCCACGACCCGTCAGCCACGACATCGTCGAGAGTTGCTTGGCGAGTAGCGTCGGGTTGCGCAAGGTCATGATCAGCACGCTCGTCCCGAACGTGGCCTCCGGCAGTTGACCGGCCAGCCAGGCGAGCTGAACGAGAGGGTCGAGCCACGGCGTGTCTGCCCGGAAGGGCTGTCGCCCGTCTTCAGAGTGCGGATAGACCGATGCGGTGGACTCCGGCAGCACCACGTGGTCGCCGACCCAGAACGAGCTAAATCCCAGTTCGAGGGCGGACCGGCATATGGTCAGCAATCCCTCCGGTGTCACCCCCGGGCCCACCAACGGCAAACGAACACCGACAGGGATGGTAAACGCGCACACCATAAATCCTCGGTTCCTCGGGCGCGGCCGCCCGCTTCTTCCGACGAAGCCTACACCGATCATGCATTATCGATCCAGAGGTACCTTGAACACAGTGCCGAACGTTCCGGGGTGAGGCGAGTACCCCACAGGCGCGAAATCGGCCCTGCACCGACCAGCAAAGCCCGCAGCTCGGCATCACCATCTTGCAGAGTTGAGTGAATGTCGGTGCAGACAATAGATCGACCCAGCGCGGCGATCGAGATCCTTTGAGGCGGAATAGGAATCACAAATGGCATCGTTGCCCGCAGTCGGACCGAACGGTTTGTCGCTACACGGCGTAGGCCCTTGCACCCCTCGGTCCGTCACCCACGACGACGGCGGCCCGGAGACCGTCGCCTGATCGACACCGAGCTTGTCCGCGCCGGCTCGGCGCCTCACTCCATTGCCACCCAGGTTGCGCTGGCCGTCTCCACGATCGCGGCCGAGGGAAGCCAGCGCAGGCGCCGAGCATCGGGGCAAACACCGAAGTGCTCACCCGGTCAGGCGCCCGTCGTCGACGGCCACGACGGCTGCCGCGGCGCGCCGAAATAGGGGCTGAACTGGGAACTCCTGTTCGACGGCGCACTATAGCCAGATCGACTTACGATAATATATAATGTGACTCATATATGGTGATGTGACCGGAGCGAGGTTCCACCGTCGGTGAGACCCGTATTGAACGAGGTGACGAATGCAGCACAAGCCGCTCGAGAACATCCGCGTCCTGGAGCTCGGAGGCTACATCTCCGCGCCCTACGCGAGCTCGCTTCTGTGCGCGTTGGGCGCAGATGTGGTCAAGGTCGAGAACGCGGGCGGGGGGGACGCGTACCGTTTCCAGCAAAACGACCGAAGCCCGTTCTTCCGGCAGTACAACGCCGGCAAGCGCAGCCTCGGGGTGAACCTGAAGAATCCTGCTGGGCTGCAGCTCGTCGAGGCCCTGGTCCCGCGGTTCGACGTCGTCCTCGAGAACATGCGCCCGGGGAAGGCCACTGCGCTCGGCTTGGGTCCAGACCACTGTTCCGCGCTCGCTCCCGCCTTGGTGTATGCCTCCGTCACCGGGTTCGGGCCTGGTGGGCCTCTCGCGCAGCGACCGGCCTACGACACGATCGGTCAGGCGGTCGGCGGACTGTATTCGGTGCTGAGCGATGCGGGCTCGCCGCAACTGTCCGGTACCTGCGTGGCGGACCTGATCACCGGCCTGACGACGGCAACGGGGATCCTGGCTGCGCTCGTCGGACGTGCGAGCACGGGCGCGGGCCAGCGTGTCGAGACCTCGCTCATGGAAGCGGTGAGCACTCTGACCATCGAGGCTCTCACTCAGTATTTCGACAAGGATCATCAGGAGCCGACCCGGCAGAGCCGACACCCCCAGGCCCAGAACTTCTGCCTCGCGACCTCGACCGGGGAGAACATCGCCATCCATCTCTCGTCCTCTCAGAAATTCTGGCTCTGCTTCCTCGAAGCGTTGGATCGGCAGGACCTCTCCGACGACCCGCGCTTCCTCACGTTCGCACTCCGCGTCCAGCACTACTTCGAACTCGTCGAAATCGTCGAAGCGGAATTCATCGGCAAGCCCGCGCAGTATTGGGAGCAGCGCCTCACGGCGGCCGACGTTCCCTTCTCCCCGGTGCTGACGATGGGCGGATTCATCGAGCACCCGCAGGTGGACTGGCTCGACCTCATCGAACCCGAGAAGGACGGAATCGCCTTGGTCAGGCCCCCGTGGAGGTTCGGTGGGCAGCGACCCGAACGGCCCGGGCCCGCCCCCAAGATTGGCCAGCACACCCGCGAAGTTGCCGGAGAAGTGTACGACGAGGTCCGCATCAAGCAGCTGTTCGCCGACGAAGTCATCTTCGAGGAACTCGAGGCGTAGCGGCGGCGTTATCGGTTCCACCCAAATTCTTTCGCGACCTGACGCTTCGGTCGCCGACGCACCCTATCGAACAACACGGTCACTGCCCCTCCTCGCGAGCACCTGCGTCCACGAGGACGGGGCAAAGTGAATACACGGAAGGACCCACCCATGCCGAAACTGTGTGAGACCGATGATCTCACCGATGTCCAGGAGCAGATTCTGGACACCGTTCGACGATTTGTCCGGGACAAGATCCTGCCGGTCGCCACCGAACTCGAGCACAAGGACGAATACCCCACCGCCATTGTCGAGGAGATGAAAGAACTCGGCATCTTCGGCCTCACCATCCCGGAGGAATACGGCGGCCTCGGCGAGTCACTTCTCACCTATGCCCTGGTGGTCGAAGAAATCGCCCGCGGGTGGATGAGTGTCTCCGGGATCGTCAACACCCACTTCATCGTCGCCTACATGCTGCAGCAACACGGAACCGAAGAGCAGAAACAGAGATACCTGCCCCGGATGGCGACCGGTGAGATCCGAGGTGCCTTCTCGATGTCCGAGCCCGGCCTCGGTTCGGACGTCGCCGCCATCAAGACCAAGGCCACCAGGCAGGACGACGACACCTACCTCATCAACGGTCAGAAGATGTGGCTGACCAACGGCGCTTCTGCGAACCTCGTCGCCGTTCTCGTCCGCACCGATGAGGGGCGACCGAAGCGCCACCAGAACCTGACCACCTTCCTGATCGAGAAGGAACCCGGATTCGGTGAAACAGCGCCCGGAATCACCATCCCCGGAAAGATCGAGAAGATGGGCTACAAGGGCGTCGACACCACCGAACTCATTTTCGACAACCACAAAGTCGCCGCCACGCAGATCCTCGGCAAGGAACCCGGCAACGGCTTCTACCAGATGATGGACGGGGTGGAGGTAGGCCGGGTCAACGTCGCCGCCCGCGCCGTCGGTGTGGCCAACCGGGCGTTCGAGCTCGGGATCAGCTACGCCCAGCAACGCGAGACGTTCGGTAAGCGGATCGCCGATCACCAGGCCGTGTTGTTCCGCCTCGCCGAGATGGGAACGAAAGTCCAGGCCGCCCACCAGATGGTGGTGCGTGCCGCGCGGATCAAGGATCTCGGCAACCGCAACGATCTGGAGGCAGGGATGGCCAAGTACCTCGCCGCCGAGTCCTGCAAGGAGGTGGTCGAGGATGCCTTCCGGATCCACGGTGGGTACGGGTTCGCCAAGGAGTACGAGATCGAGCGACTGTACCGCGAAGCACCGATGCTCCTCATCGGTGAAGGCACCGCGGACATTCAGAGGATGATCATCGGTCGGCGACTTCTCGAGGAGTACCGACAAAAATGACCAGAACGCTGCGGTGTCATCCGTTCGAATCACCGTGCAGCGTCGTCGACCACGGGCGTGCGGACACAACGTACAACAGCTCGGCCGACCGGAAGGTGCGATGATGATCGATCTCGGTCCGGACTTCCGCAGTTCGTAGGCATTTTCGTGCCTGCCGCGGAATGAAGGCGCAGGTCAGAGCGGTGTAGGGTGTCTGGAACGCGAAAATCTG
>NZ_JBHXWI010000031.1:0-120360 GCF_042671975.1 Rhodococcus sp. NPDC127593
GGTGTGTCTTTGGCGGACGCCCGACACCTACCACACGGCAGGTCTCGAGCGGGGGGACCGCCACCTAAACTTCTACGAGACCCGGGACAACCTCGAAGGACCCGGCCCACTGGCCGGACCGTATGCGTCGCGAGTGGTCCGACGACGGTGGAACCGCTGCCGCAGCGGCGCATCGTGCGGAGTTGGTGGCGAATCTGGCTCGCGTGCGTGACGCGGTCGACGAGTTCGCCCCCGACGTCGTCGTGGTGTGGGGCGACGACCAGTACGAGAATTTTCGCGAGGAGGTGGTGCCACCGTTCTGCGTGCTCGCCTACGGAGACCTCGAGGTGCCCGCCTTCGAGGTGATGAACGAGAGAGGCAGTCCGAACTTCTGGGGGAAGCCGGACGATTTCGAGATCGTGATGCATGGTGACGCGTCGGGAGCCAGACAACTCGCCGACGGCCTGATCGAGCGCGGATTCGACATGGCCTACTCGTACAAGAAGCGCACTGCCGCACATTTTCCGCACGCCATTCTGAACACGCAATTGTTCCTCGACTACGCCAACGCAGGCGCCGAGATGTCATACCCCTTCATCCCGATGACGGTCAATTGCTATGGGCAGCACGCCATCGCGCGCAAAGGTGGATTGGCCAGGTTCGCCGACATCGAATCGGAGGTCCTCGACCCCTCGGGCCCGACGCCGGCACGGTGCTTCCAAGTAGGTCGAGCGGTCGCGCAACATTTCCGCGACCGCGATCTCAGGGTGGCGTTCGTCGCCTCCTCGAGCTGGTCGCACGCCTTCCTGGCCGACAAGCTGTGGCATATGCGTCCCGATACCGAAGCCGACCTGCGAATCTACAAGGCGCTGCTGGAAGACGACTTCGCGCTGATGCGCAACTACACCAGCACAGAGGTCGTCGACGCCGGCCAGCACGAAATTCTCAACTGGTTCTGCATGCTCGGTGCGGTCGAGGAGCTCGGCCTGCGCCGGGAGTGGTCCGACCTCGTGGTGACTGACGTCTTCAACTCCAACAAGGCATTTGCCGTGTACTCAGGGTAGATCAGCGTGCCCGCGGTCGAGCTAATCGGTCATACCATTGGACTATAGTTAGGCGATTGGGCTAGACTGCAGAGTGATGCCAGTCACAACAATCATGTCGAGTGGTGTGCCAATGCGGCCGGAGGTGTGACGAGAAGTGAGCCGGACGAAGACGTCAATGGATCCTGATCAAGCGGATCTCGTGCAGCAAGCGGCTGAGTGTATCGGTATGGCCAGGAAGCTGCTGGTCGACCACGATCACCACGCCGGTCTCGGCTCTCCCACGTTGTCAGGGTCGCTCGGAGCAACACGACGTCGCCTTGTCGACGCGCTGACCGAGGGGCAGCTCGCCGAGACCGATATCGGAGACGCTTGCCAGGCTCTCGTCGACATCGAACGTCTTCAGGAGGAGATCGCGAGAACAGAGGCGATTCGCCGGATCGCGGAGCTGGGCGAGGTGCACGACGCTGCAGTGACGCTCCGGGGACTTCCCCCGAGACAGATCATCGAGGCGGCGCCGGAGGTGGTGTGTACACAATTACCCTTCGCACGCTCGATGATCTCAGCTGTTTCCGGTTCTCTGTGGCAGCCCCGCCGCCTCTATCTGCAGCCCGCGCTCGACGGCTCACCTCTCGACTTCTCCGACTACGTCGACTCTGCGGTGTTGTCCCTGGCTGAAGCGCCTTTGGAAACCGAGCTGGTCCGACGCCGAGTTCCCGCGCTGGTCGCGGCCCCAGCCGACGACGACCGCACGCACAGGGAGATCGTCAGTCGATCTCGGACGTCGGCGTACGTCGCGGCGCCCGTCATGTCCGGAGGCAAGGTCATCGGACTGCTCCACGCCGATCGGCCAGGGTCGGTGGATGTTCTCGATCCGGACGACCGAGATCGGTTGGACACCTTCGCGACCATTCTGGCCATCGTTTACGAACAAGCGGTGCTGAAGCACCGAATCCAACTGCAGCGGGCCCGGGTCGAGGAGTCGTTCGACGCAACCCAGACGATGCTGGACCGGATCTCGAAGGCGGATGCGATTCTCTCTCATCAGGCTGCAGCAAGGGTCGACGGTTCCACCGACGAGCCGGCAGAGAACCGGGTGCTCGAAATCAACAGCATGCTGACCGTCCGGGAGCGTGAGATCCTGTCCCACCTCGCAACCGGGGCCACCAACAATCAGATTGCGCAGGCACTGGTCATCTCAGAGGGCACCGTGAAGTCGCATGTAAAAGCCGTGCTCAAGAAGCTGCACGCACCGACTCGTGCCGCGGCGACGGCCCTCTACTCGAGTCAGGCCCGACGAGCGAGATGACAGGGAAGACGGAGGGGCGAGCCACCGTCAGGTCGACGACCGACCGCGAGTTGTCACACGCGGTCATCGTTCTCCTCGATCGGCTGCGCGACGACTACGGCGTCGGCCCCCGCTCCCACGAGATCCGCGTTGTCTCGCTCGGCACCCAGATGGCGCTCCTCGACGAGGCCACAGAATCTGCTCTGTCGAAGTTCCCCGAGCTCGGCCCCGAGCAGCAACGAGCGCTCGGTCGCCTCATCGTCGACCTTCAGGAGACGCGCATGCGGATTCGCACGGTGCACGAAGGTCCGGGTCACGCCGTGCAACCCGCCGAGTTCGCCAGCGCGATCCGGCGGTTACGCGGCTCGGAGTCCGTTGCCGGTCTTCGTAAACGAATCTGCTTCGAGGCTGCGAACGCAGCGCAACTCGACCGAATACTCTTGTCCGAGGTACACAACGGCACGTGGATTGCGCTCGAACTCCACAGCTCGACGAGGTCGGACGGGGACCTGAGTTCTTTACAGGCGTTACCCCTCGGCTTCGAATCAGCCGAGAGCCGGGCGTGCGAGACCCGATCCGCGGTACTCGCAGGGCCGAACGCCGACGTTCGGCCGAGTGACGAGGTCGTGCAGATGCTTGCCGCCGACTCCTATGTGGTTGCCCCGATCACCGTTTCGACCGGTGTCATCGGTCTCGTGCACGGCAGTCGACCTTCCGGGGACCCGGTGAACGTTGTGGTCCGGGACACGCTCGGGGCATATGCCCGCGGTTTCGGGACGTTGTTCGAACGGGCGATGCTGGCCGACCGCCTCAGTGAACAGAAGAATGTGATAGTCCAACGCCTGCAACAGGAAGCCCGCGAAGCCGAGCTTCTCGAACACGCGGATGTCAGCTTTCTCGACGAGACCTCGGCCGAGCAGGTCTCGTCGTTGCCCGGTACGTCCCACGGCGATCTGAATCCCGCTGCGCTGGAATCGCTGACGACTCGTGAGCGCGAGGTGTTCACGTTGCTGGTCCGGGGCGCATCGAACGCCGAGATCGCGAACGAGCTCGTCATCAGCATCTTCACGGTGAAGACGCACGTCAAGAAGATACTTCGCAAGCTGGGCGCCATGAACCGGTCCGAGGCGATCTACCGCTATCTCGCGATCACCGGTCAACGATGAACAGGTTCCACGAAAGTCCCACGCGCGCAGCCAGACCATCGCGGCCACCGAAGTTTGTGCGTTGCTGACAGCCTCACCACGTAGACGAATACCGCCCCCGTTGCCTCGGCAATGGGGGCGGCGTTGTGCCCTTGACAGGACCTAGGCGTCGGCAACCGGTTCGGCCGCTTGCTCTCGGAGAAGGAACTTCTGGATCTTCCCGGTCGCGGTGGTGGGGAGTTGATCGACGATAACCAGCTTCTCGGGAATCTTCTGCACCATGGCCTTGCGCTCGATTCGGAGGAAGTCGGCGAGTTCGTTCAGAGTTGGTGCGGGGCCGTTGGCGACGACGAAAGCGCACACCTTCTCGCCGAGACGCACGTCGGGCATGGACACAGCTGCCGCCGCGATGATGTGCGGATGTGCCAGGAGGTGTTCCTCCACCTCCCGTGCCGAGATGTTCATGCCGCCGCGGATGATGAGATCTTTGATCCGTCCCGTGACTCGGAGGTAGCCGTCTTTGTCGACGCGGCCGAGGTCACCCGAGGAGAGGAACCCACGTGCGTCGACCGACGCGGCCGTGCGCTCGGGGTCGCGCCAGTATCCGAGGAAGATTCCCGGGCCTCCGTAGAAGATCTGGCCTTCCTCGCCCGCCGGAACCACAGCACCCTCTTCGTCGCGGATCTCGAGATCGACACCATCGAAGGCCCGCCCGTCGGAAGAGAGCACCTTCTCGTCTGGGTCGTCTACACGCACTGCCGTCACCAGTAGCCCTTCGCTACTGCCGTATACCGGTAGGAGTGTGCAGTCGGGTAGTGCCGTCTTCCATTCCCGCAGAAGTGTTTCGGGTATCGGTGCGCCGGCACTGACCCAGAGTCGCATCGCGCTGACGTCATGGTCGGCACCGGCATCGATGGCGCCGAGTGCCATCTGGAGGAATGGTGTCGCGGCCATGCTCACTGTCGTCTTGAACTCCGCGATACGCCGGAGTCCCTCGTTGGGCTCCCACACGTCGAGAAGGTGGATCCCACTTCCGAGGATCAACGGTGTCGCCACACCCACGGCCAGTCCTGTCGCATGGGTGACGGGGGAGGGCATGAACATCACGTCGTCGGGGTTTAGGCCCATAACCTGCCCGCCGAGTCCGTGAGCGGTGAAAGACAGTGTGTTGAAGGTATGTTGGCAGCCCTTCGGGCGCGACTCGGTTCCCGATGTGTAGATGATGGCGTGGGCAGCATCCGCGGGCGGTGGCGGTCCGAGTTCGTCGTCGCCGGGTACATGGTTGCCGGCAATCAGCTCATCGAAGACGATCTCGCCGGCGCCTGCCGTCCCGCGCACAACAACGACGTGCTCGAGGCCGGGCACTTCGGCACGCACCTCGGCCAGCATGTCCGTGTACCGGAACTTCCGGAATTCCTCGGTGACGAAGGAGATCTTGGCTCCGGAGTGCTCCAGTACGTACCGCACCTCGTCGTGCCGGTACACCGGCATGGTGGGCACGAGGACGGCCCCGATCCGGGCGAG
Organism: Rhodococcus sp. NPDC127593; assembly: GCF_042671975.1. Classification (NCBI taxonomy): domain Bacteria; kingdom Bacillati; phylum Actinomycetota; class Actinomycetes; order Mycobacteriales; family Nocardiaceae; genus Rhodococcus; species Rhodococcus sp. NPDC127593. The sequence goes on from NZ_JBHXWI010000031.1 coordinate 4,980, forward strand.
CGCCACGTAGATGACCACGAACTCGTTCCAGTTCGGCAACTGGACCTGAACGCGGTCACCGCGCTCGACACCGAGCTTCTGCAGGGACGCGGCGAGACGGTACGCCTGCGCTCGAAGTTCACCGCGCGTGAGAGTTCCGTATCCGTCGGTGACGGCGACGAAGTCCGGGTCGATCATCGCCCAGCGATCCACATGTTCGGCCAGGCTCTCGTCGCGCCAGTACCCGTTCGATCGGAACGCCTCGAGGGTGCTCGCACTGTAGCGGTCCTCGGGGAGAATCGCGCCCGCGTGTTCCATGACATCCATGTGCGGATCCTTGCTTTCAGGTGCCTCTCCTCGACAGGAGACAGGCCAAAGTGATTGGTCGAACCATAATGCCGACCGAGAGGGGATAGGTATGAATCGGACGCGTTCTCATCCTTCGAGGTGAGGGAAATACCCCATTGGGATGAGTGGTGCGTGGAGCGATGCGGGTGCGCCGCGAGCGCCGCACCCGCACAGACCCTTACAGGTAGATCGACTTCGGCACCAGGTAGGCGGACAGGGCCTCCGGTCCCAGTTCGCGTCCGAGACCACTGGCCTTGACTCCCCCGAAGGGCGCCGTCGGATCGGGAAGGTAGCCGTTGATGCCGACGGTTCCCGTCTGGATGCGCCGGGCGACGGCAACCCCGTGGTCGTGATCGGCGGTGAAGACGGTGCCGCCGAGACCGAAGTCGCTGTCGTTGGCTATGCGGACAGCGTCCTCGTCGTCCCGATACGAAATGATCGACAGCACGGGGCCGAAGATCTCCTCCTGGGCGATCGTGTAGTTGTTGTCGACGTCCGCGAAGATGGTCGGTTCCACGAACCATCCCTTCTCGAGGTCCGCGGGGCGTCCACCACCGACCGTGATCCGGGCGCCCTCGCCCTTGCCCTTCGCGATGTAGGACTCGACCCGGTCGCGCTGCCGGACGCTGGCCATCGGTCCGATCATCGTGGCGGGGTCGAGGGAACTCCCTACGGTCAGTGACCCGGCCAGAGCGCTGAACGTGTCGACCACTTCCTGGTAGCGCGACTGCGGTGCCAGGATGCGGGTGCCGAGGTAGCAGACCTGGCCGTTGTTCAACATGGTCGCGCCGAACAGCTGTTCGCCGACGGTGGCGAGATCCAGATTCGCGTCGTCGAGGATGATCGCCGCCGACTTTCCACCGAGTTCCAGCGTGACAGGCCGGAGCAGTCGGCCGCAGGCTTCGGCGATGTTGCGGCCGGCAGTCGACGACCCGGTGAACGCCACCTTGTCGATGCCGGGATGCGAGACCAGGTACGCGCCCAGTTCGCGACCACCGGGCACGATGTTGATCACGCCCGCCGGCAGGGCCGCCTCTTCGATCGCTTCCGCGAGAACGTAGCTGTCGAGGACCGTCTCGGGGGACGGCTTGATGACGATCGTGCACCCGGCAGCCAGGGCAGGAGCGTATTTGAACGCGGCGAGCGCCTGCGGGAAGTTCCACGGGACGATCGCGCCGACGACGCCGATCGGGGTCTTGGTCACGAGAGTCGATCCGCCGAGCAGACCCGGCCGCGTCTCCTCGAAGGAGTCGTTCTCGATCAGGCCGGCGTAGTAGCGGAGCAGAATCTGCGGGAAAACCGCTTCCAGCTTCTCCGCGACCGCGACGGGCATGCCGTTCTGTGAGCTCACCGCCTGGACCATCTCCTGGGCCCGTTTGTCGAGCGCATCTGCCAGGCGTCCCAGCGCCTGCGCTCGCCGTGCCGGTTCCCACTGCGACCACCCGGTCGGATCGTCGAATGCCCGGCGTGCCGCGTCCACGGCGGCGTCCATGTCGGGTTCGGCGCCATCGGGGGTGTGGCCCACCACCTGTTCGTCGTTGGGCGATACCACCGTGATCACGCCACTCGAGGTGGGCGCATGCCATTCGCCTCCGATGAAGAAGGCGTTGTTGTTCGTCGTCATGACGGGTTCCTCTCGTTGATCTGGATGTTTCTGTTGCCGAGTCGTGAACTGGGAAGTTGGATCACACGGATTCGAGGGGTTCTTCGTAGATCGAGAAATCCTCGGTGTCGTCGTAGGGGCCGAAGCTCTCCTCGAAGCTTTCCTGGATTGCGATCTGTGCGTTCTCCGGCAGGGTGTGCATGATGTCGCGGACGCGTTCCTGGCGGCGGGTGACGGCCTGCCGGAACGGCATCCCCGGCGTCGCCTTCATCTGCGGGACGATGCCCTCGACGTCGTCGACACCACCGGCGTGGTGGCCGGCGTCGACCATGGCCTGCTCGGCGGCCATGGTGGCCTCGTCCTTCTCCTCCGACATGCCGATCGGGCCGATCATGGTGCCGTTCAGGAACTGCTTGACGACCGGCTGGTCGCTGGTGAGCAGCACCTCGCGGGGGCCGAACATCACCAGCTGCCGGCGGAACAGCATGCCGATGTTGTCGGGCACCGTGCGGGCGAGGTTGATGTTGTGCGAGACGATCAGGATCGTCGCATCGATCTCGGCGTTGATGTCGATCAACGTCTGCGAGATGTAGGTGGTACGCACCGGATCCAGACCCGAGTCCGGCTCGTCGACGAGGATGATCTGCGGGTCCAGCACCAGTGCCCGGGCCAGGCCCGCGCGCTTGCGCATACCACCGGAGATCTCGCCGGGCAGCTTGTCTTCGGCTCCGAGCAGGCCGACGAGTTCCATCTTCTCCATGACGATCTTGCGGACTTCGGACTCGGACTTCTTGGTGTGCTCGCGCAGCGGGAACGCCACGTTGTCGTACAGGTTCATCGAGCCGAACAGGGCACCGTCCTGGAACAGCACACCGAACAGCTTGCGGATCTCGTAGAGCTCCTTGGACGAGCACTCGAGAATGTTGGTGCCGTCGATCACGATCGAGCCCTGCTCCGGGCGGAGCAGACCGATCAGCGACTTCAGGAACACCGACTTACCCGTACCTGACGGCCCGAGCAACGCACTGACCTCACCGGTGGGAAGGGTCAACGTGACGTCCTGCCAGATTCTCTGTGAGCCGAACGACTTGGTCAGTCCCTCGACGGATACCTCGACTCCCACGACTACCTCCTAGGTTTGCGAAAACATCGACTGATCCCTGCTTTTCGGGGAAGCGGTCAGACCGGAGTCATCTCCGTCATGACCCACGTACCCTCCTGCTCGGTCATGCCGACCCGCACGCGACTTCCGTCCAACTTCGGTGCGGCGCTGTCGGTGCTGGTGGTCGACTGGTTGACGAAGAACAGCAGCATCACCGCGTCTTTCGACGCGGACACGATGGAGGATTCGACGACGGTCGCCGAGGTGACGACCTGGCGCTGTTTCGCCGACGGAATGATGACCTCTTTGCCGACACTGTCGAACTGGCCGCGGAGATCGCCACCGAGACTGGGAAGTACGTCGGTGAAATGCGTGTCGATGGTGTTGAAGTCGTACGACAACACGTCGGCGACCAGCTGAGTGGCGCGTTCACGCGCCTGTGCCTCCGCGCTGTTGATCTGGCGGTGATCGTGGACCTGGAGGGTGATGGCGGCCGCGACCGCGACCAGTGCGGCGGCGAGAAGCACGGCGAGGTAGCGGGTGGCTCGTCGACGCGCGTAGGACCAGGTGGCTATGGCCTCGGGGATCCGGGTGAGTGTGTTTCTCATGCTACGAACTCCACATCTGAGACGAGCCAGTTGCCGTCCACCGAATCGAGCGAGACCTTCATGCGGTAGACGCGGATCTCGCCGTCGGGTGCCTCGGTGTTCTTGACCGTGGAGGTCACGGCGGCGAGGACCACGGCGTGGTCGTCGTCGGACTCGACGAGTCCGGCTTCCTTTACTTCACCGGTCGACTCGACCTGGCCCTGGTTCAATACGTCACCGAAACTTCCCGATGCGCTGGTGAATTGGTCCCGGAACGGTCCTGTGGTGCCGTCCGCGACGCGCTGGATGTCTTCGTCCACGCTTTGATGCCGCAGTGTCACGAGGTTGACCACCACCTGCCGCGCCGTCTCGAGGACCTGCTCGCCTCGGGACTGTGCGGCTTGTTCGGTGCGTAGGTTGGTCCACGAGACGCCGCCGACGACGAGGGCGGCGATCGCGATCACCGCGGTCGCGGCCAGGCCGATGAGGAATCCGCGCGTCGGTACCCGCTCCTCGGAGTCGGTTGTCGTCGCCGGGACGTCGTCCCCGGGTCGGTCGAGGCTGGGCTGGTCGAGGTGGGTCTCGACCTCTACCGGAGCCGAAGTGCCTGCCATGTTGATTCCTCCTTCGAGTGTGGTGCAGAAACGCTGGCGATCGAGTAGAGATCGCCGTTCGGTGCCCGGAAGTTTCCGGTGACCGGGTCATAGGGGACGCTGAGGGATCCGTTGCTACCGGTGAAGCCTTGCGGGGTCGTCCACGAGGCCGGCGTGGCGGTCCCGGGTTCGGTGGCGTCCGGGGTCGGCGGGGTCGAGATCGGTCCGGTGCTCGGAGCGCCGGTGTCGGTCGACGGCGGGACGTACGGTTGGCCGGGCCGGGCCAGCATTTCCGGCCAGGTGGACGGCAGACCCCCAGGGCAGTTCGCGATTTCCGCGGTGCGCACCGCAGGATTCGTCGCGCAGGGGATGTTCCGTGCCCCTCGTGCGACCCGAGGGTCGGCCTGCGGCAGCTTGCAGTACGAATTCTCCGGTGCGGGGATCGCGCTGACATCGCTGGGGTCGCGACGCTGCGTTTCCTGGTAACCCTCGGTGCAGGGGAGCGGGTTCGCGGAGTTGCCGAGCTTGACGTCGAGGGCGCCCTGACCGTACACCCGGTCCTCGCCCTGGACTCCCCGGTGCATGTAGTTGATCGATGCCGACACGGCCGGGTAGATCACCAGGATCTGCTCAATACCCGGGATGTTCACTCGCGCGACCTCACCGACCGTTTGGAGGTTCGCCAGCAGCAGCGGAACGGTGGGTCGGACGTCGTCGAGTGTGCCGCTGACCGTGTCGAAGAACTGTGATCCGTTGTCGAGGACACCGCGGACCTGCGAGTCGCTCATCACCAACTGCTCGGAGAACGAGGAGAGATCGTGGGAGAAGCTCGCGATGTCTGCCCGCGAGTCGATTCCGGCCTCGAGGACGGGCTCGGCGTCGTCGAGCAGGGTCCTCGTGGTGCCGATCTTCGCCTGCGCGAGTTCGATCAAGGGCCGCGAGGAGTCGATGAGCTGCGACAGGGCCGGTCCGGCGCCGTCCAAGGCGGTGTAGGCCTCGTCGACGGTGACTCGGAGATCGTCCTTGGGCAGCTCCGACAGGAGCACGTTCACCTTGTCGACGACCTCGGAGGCAGGCACCGGGATTTCGGTGTTCTCCTTCGTGATCACATCACCATCCGCGAGGAAGGGACCCTCGGACGACGCCGGAACCACGTCCAGGTACTGCTCGCCGATGGCCGAGACACTGCGGACGAATGCCTGGCTGTCGCTGGGAATCGCGAAGTCCGAATCCAGCTGCAATTCTGCGGACGCCCGATCGGGGCCCAGGTCGATCGACTTCACGACGCCGACGTCGACGCCGCGGTAGGTAACGAGGGAATTGACGTAGAGGCCTCCGGCGCGATCGAATTCGGCCGTGATCGTGTACATCCCGATCCCGGTGACCCTCTTCAACCCGAGGTAGTTGACTGCGGCGTTGCCGACGGCGAGAACTGCCACCACTGTGAACACGATGAGTTGGAAGCGAACGAGTTTCGATCTCATCAGCGTGGTGCTCCGTTCTGCGGTGCGGACGTCGCGGGTCGGCCGGATGTCGTTGCACCGGTGGGTGCCAGGAGAGGATCCACGGCCTGGCGGGCAGGGTTCAGTCCCGCGAGCTCGTCGAGGGGGATGCTGCCGAGGACCTTGCCGCCAACCGTCTCGGCGCTGACGTCGAGGGTGAGGAAGAGATTCATGTAGTCGCCCCTGACGGCGCGCTGAGTGGTTGTCACCGGGAACGGGATCGTTCCCGCGATCTTCAACGCTTCCGGGAGGTGGTCGCCGGCCGCAGCGAGCTGCGACAACACCGGCTGCAGCGACCGCAGATTGGCGTCGAGGTCGTCGCGGCTGCTCTCGAGCACCTCGGTGGCGACCTCACCGAACCGTCCCACGTCGTTCAGCATCGTGGTGAGTTGTTTCTGCTGTTCGTCGAGTACCTGCAGTGCCGGTTGGATCGAGGTGATCCCCCGGTCGATCGTCTGATTCTGACTGGCGAGTTCAGCGCCGAGGCGGTCCAGTCCGTCGATCGCCCGGACGATGTCGTCGCGCTGTTGGTCGACACCGCCGACGAACTCTTCGAGGTTGCCGAACAGGCTGCGCAGCGATTCCTCCCGGCCACCCAGAACGTGATTGAGCTCGGAGGTCACGGTGCGAATCTGTTGCAAGCCACTTCCGTTCAGGACGAGCGCAAGTGCCGAGAGCACCTCTTCGGTCGACGGGTACTGACTGGTGCGGGCGAGGGGGATCACGTCGCCGTCGGCGAGTCTGCCGACAGCCTCCGTACCGGGCGGCACGGTCAGCTCGAGGTACTGGGAGCCGAGCACACTGGTTTGCGCGAGCTTGGCGCTGACGTTTGCGGGGATTTCTGCGTCCGGATCCAGCTCGAGGGTCAGCTTGGCGCCCCAGTTGTCACCCGTGATGTGGCTGATGTTTCCCACGATGACGTTGTCGGCCTTCACCGGTGAGTTTCCGACCAGATTCTGGATGTCCGCCAGCTCGACTGTCACCTCGTGGGCGTCGCCTCCGACCGCGTTGCCGGGCAGCCCGATCGAATTGATTCCGTCGAATCGGCAGCCGGCCGCCCCGGCCACGACGGCGACGAGCATGGTCGCCGTGAGCGCCGATCTCCGCAGAGAGTTCGTCATCGTGGTCCCTCCGGAAGAATGAGGTTCTGCAGACTTTGGGTGATGGAGGCGACGGGATCATTCGGTGCGGGAGCGCCCGGCGTGGTCCCCGGGGGGAGTGGGGCGGGAACCGCTGCCGGTATCGCCTGCCGCACCGCGGCGTTGACCAATGGTGCCGCGAAAGCGCCCGCAGCCGTGTTGCATTCGTCGCCCGGAGCATCGACCGTGGTCAAGAGTGCGCAGATGAGCGAGCGCGGGTCCGGCATCTCAGGCACAGCGAGCGCGCCAGTCAACGAATTGGCGTCGGAATCGTAGATGTTGTAGAAGTCGGACAGTGCCGTCGGACCGGAGTGCAGGATCGACATCAGGGTGTCCTGGCGGTCGACGAGTAACCGGGTGATGTCCTCGAGCTGCCCGACATTGTCGACCAGCGCGCCACGGTTGTCCTCGATGAACTTCGTGACTTCCTGGAACGTCGTCAGCATGCTGCTCAGCACCGCGTCGAGTTCGGTGCGGTTGGCATTGAGGAGCCCCGACACGTCTGCGAGTTCGCCGCTGAACGCCCGGATCTGCTGGTCGCTGGCAGCGAGGGCGGTGGTGAATTTCTGAAGGTTCTCGACGGTGCCGAACAGATCCTCGCCGCTCGCGTTCAAGGTGGTGGCGGCGTCCGAGAGGTGGGTGAGGGAATCGTGCAGCGCTGTGCCCGTCCCGTCCAGTGTCCGGGCGGTGCTGCTGACGAAGCGATTGAGCGAACCGTCCGGATGCTCCGGAGTGCGGCCGGCGTCCTCGCTGAGCTTGACCACCTGCTTCTTGATCTCGTCGAACTCGACCGGGACAGCGGTCCGGTCGAGGGGAATCTCGTCACCGTCGGAAAGGGTCGCCCCACCCGAGTACGCAGGTGCGAGTTGGATGTAGCGACCGGTGACCAAAGTCGGGGCGACCACCGCCGCCTTCGCGTCGGCGGGGACGTCGTACTCGTTGTCGTAGTCGAATTCCACCCGGACCCGCTCACCGTCCGGCTCGATCGTCGTGATGCGGCCGACCTCGACACCGAGAATCATCACCCGGTCCCCGACGTACATGCCGGTGGTGTTCCGGAAATACGCCGTGACGTGGTTGATGGAGTGATTCTGGATCCAGGCGGCGGTCAGCAACCCGACGAGGGCGACCGCGATCACCACGGCGAGCAGTCTCGCCGGAAGTGCCCGTGCCATCTCACGTACCGATGCCATCAGCGCGGCCCCCCGAAGCTCCCCGGAAGCTGCCCGGAGAGGTTGGCGGGAACGATGTTGTGGAGGAGCACCCCGAAGAACGGACCGCTGCCCACCGCTTCGCCGACCTGCTTCGCGAACCGTTCGAGGCCGGTCAGCGATGCGTTGATGTTGTCGTAATTGCTGTTCAATGTGGCCACCAGAGTCTTCAACTGATCGAGAGTGGGTCCGAGTGTTGCTGCGTTGTCGCGGGAAAGCCCGGTGAGTGCATCGGCCACCTGACGTGACTGCACGAGCACGCGATGGATGGTGTCCGCCCGGCTGTTCAGTGCGGTGAAGAGCGACTGCCCTTGGCCGAACAGCGTGGCGACCTGGACGTCTCGGTCCGCGAGGATCCGGGACACGTCGGCGGCACCCGAGAGCAGCTGACGCAGTTCGTCGTCGCGGCTCGCCACCGTGTCGGACAGGCGGGACAGGCCGTCGAGAGAGGACCGCAGGTCGGGCGGAAGCTCGTCTTCAACCGAGGAGACCTGCTCGAGTGCGCCGGACAGGTTGACGGTGTCGGTCTCCGACACCTTGTCGGTGACCTCCTCGAGCGCCCGGGTGATGTCGTATCCGGAGCTGGTTTGGGCCAGCGGGATGGTCGCGTTGTCGGCGAGTTCGCCGTGACGTCCCGGAGTGATCTCCACGTACCGCCGACCGAGAGCAGTTTCGACCTTGATCGCCGCCGTCGCGTCCTCACCGAGCCCGACCGCACCGCTGTCCACGTCGAATTCCACGTCGACTTTTCCATCGGCGATCGAAAGCTTCTTCACCTCTCCGACTTTCACGCCGGCGATCTGCGTGGTGTCACCCACTGCGAGGCCGCTGGCATCGGCGAATTCGGCATGGTAATTCGTGGCCCTGTTGATGCCGGGGATCGAGTTGAAGTTGAGCGCAAGAAACAGGACTCCGATCAGCACGGCTGTTCCGATCAGGCCCATGCGGAACGCATCGCGCTCGAGGAATGACTTCTGAGCCATCACTGGCACCTTTCTGCGGGGGCCTTGAACATCGGTGTGAGTCCACCGGGCCCGGGCGCGTACTTGATAGCGAGACCACAGACGAAGAAGTTCACGAAACTTCCGTAACCCGCGACGCGGCCGATGAGGCGGTAGTTCTCGGGCAGCGTGGACAGCACCATGTTCAGGGTGTCGGTATTCGCGTTGAGGTTGCCCGCGAGATCGCCCAGCGCGACCACGTCCTGCGCAATCGCCGGCCGATTCTGGTCGATAACTCCTGCGAGACTGTCCGTGACATGGTCGATGTTCACCAGGGAGTTGGTGATCAGGTCACGGTCGCCGTCGAGGCCCGCGACCAGTCGTTGGAGTTGGTCGATCAGTGCGGAGAACTGGTCACCGCGATTGTTCACGGTCCCGACCACGGTGTTGAAATTGCTCACCACCTGACCGATCGCTTGATCCCGGTCCGCCAATGTGTTGCTCAGGGTGCCGATTTGAGTCACCAGGCGTCCGATGCTTGCTTCCTGGCCGTTCAGTACCTCGATCAGAGAGGCGGACAGTTGATTGGTCTGATCCGGGTCGAGACCCTGTAGGAGGGGCCGGAAGCCGTTGACCACCTGGTCGAGGTCGAGCGCCGGCGTGGTCTGCTCGAGTGGGATCGGGCCGTCGAGCGCTCCGATCGCACCGGGCCCGTTCGAGAGCTCCACGTAACGGTCACCGATCAGGTTCTTGTACTTGATCCGCGCCGTCGTCCCCGCAGTCAGCGGGCGTTCCGTGGAGAGGGAGAACGACACCACTGCCGTGCCGTCTCCGGCCAACTCCACCTCTTTCACCTTTCCCATCGGCACACCACCGACTTTGACGTCTTCGCCGTTGCCCAGTCCGGACGCATTCGAGAACACGGCTTGATAGGTGTTCGTGCTGCCGAAGCGCATATTGCCCACCACCGTCGCCACACCGAATCCCGTCAACGACGTAACCAGGACGAAGATCAGCAACTTTATTCCCGGTGCCTTCGTCATCAGCGTGCACCTCCGAACATGAACTGCGCGACTGGGTTACCGATCAGATCTTCGATTCCGTGCGCGGGCTGGTAGGCCTTGCTGCCGTCGTCGAAGTCGGTATGGCCGGGTGCCTGCGCGGGGTCATAGCACCGCGGTGCGCCGTCCGCACCGTTCTTCGGCGCGTTCTCCGGGTACGTGTACGGCGGATCACCCATCAGCAGAGTGCCGAGAATGTTCAGCCCGGCCTGATCGCTACCGCCGACGGTGCGCTCGAGGTACCTGTTGGTCTGATCCATGCTCGCCAGGAAGCAGGGGTACATCGGCGCATGCTGGGCGAGCAGTGCCGTCGTCGGCTCCAGCGCATCGAGCGATTTCTCGAGGGGGTCGCCTGAGGCCTCGAAGAAGCTTCGTCCGCTGTTGCCGAATCCGCTGAAACTGAGCAGGAAGGCGCTCAACTGCTGTTCCCGTTCGGTCACCGTGTCACCGGTGGTACTCACATGATCGACGGTCCGCAGCAGCTCCGGAGCGGCGTCGGCGAGGACGTCGGAGACCTCCGCACCCTTGACCAGATCGCGCTGCAACGTGGGAAGGCTGCCGTTGAACTCGGACAAGTAGGCGTCGAGCTCGACCATCATGTCGCCGAGTTGGTCCCCGCGGCCCTGCAACGAGGTCGACAACGCATTCAACGTCCCGTTGACCTTCTGCGGCTCCACGGTCCGCAGCACCGTCACCAGCGAATCGAGGAGATCGTTCACCTCGGTGGCCACACCGGTGCCCCGAACCACCGACCCCGCCGACACGGTAGTCGCCGACGGATGTTCCGGTTGCACCAGCGTGACGAACTTGCGTCCGAACAATGTGGTCGGATCGATCACGGCCGTGATGTTCTCCGGGATCGCCGACGTTCGGCTCTCGTCGATGTCCATGATGATCTCGGCCCGGTCGTCGACCAGTTGTACCTTCGACACCCGGCCGACGACGACATCGCGCATCTTGATGTCCGAGCCGGGTTCGAGCATCAGCCCTGACCGCACCGAGTACAGCGTGACCGGGACGGTCGAATGGAACAATCCGCGGTAGATGCCGACAGACACTGCGGTCGCGATTGCCATCAACGCGATCAGACACACACCCAGGAGCGCGTAGACGCGGCGGCTCCGCTCTTCGATATGGCCACCCATGTCAGCCCGACACTTTCACGGCGCCGGCGGAGCCACCGTAGACGGCGATTCCGACGAGAAGGTCGATGACCATGATCGAGATCAGGGATGTGCGCACGGCACGTCCGACCGCGACACCGACTCCCGCCGGCCCGCCCTTCGCGTTGTAGCCGTGGTAGCAGTGCACACACATCACCACCACCGACATCGCGAGCACCTTCACCATCGACCACGCGACATCACTCGGCACGAGGAAGACGTTGAAATAGTGCTGGTACGTTCCGCTCGCCTCACCGAGGTACTCGGTGACCAATTGCGTGGCCACGTACCCGACGAACAACGCCACCGCATACAGCGGAATCACCGCGATGACCCCGGCTGTGACGCGAGTGGTCACCAGGTACGGCAGCGACGGGATCGACATGGTCTCCATGGCGTCGATCTCTTCGCTCACCCGCATCGCACCGAGTTGCGCGGTGAAACCCGCACCGACCGTTGCGGTCAGCGCGATGCCGGCGATGACGGGAATCGCCTCCCGGGTATTGAAGAATGCAGAGATGAATCCGGACAGCGCACCGATTCCGATGCGGCCCATCGAGGTCGCTCCCTGCTGGCCGACCTCGTAGCCGACCGCGGTGGTGAGAAGCGAGATGACCACCAGGGTTCCCCCGATCACCGCAAGGGCACCGGTACCCATGCTGACCTCGGCGAGCAGCCGGATCGTTTCCTTGCGGTAACGCCGAACTGTGTGCGGGATCGAGGTGACGGCGTGGCTGTAGAAGTGGAGCTGCCTGCCCATCTCCTCCAGATGACCAACCGGTGCACCGACCGCGCGGAGCGCGAGCCCGGCAACTTGTGGTCTCGCCCCGGCGGCCCGAGTAGCTTTCGACACAGAATTCTCCCGTTGACAGCCGCCTGTGCGGCTAGGTGTTGAGCGCTGTCAGTGCAGCGCAAGAGTGGTGATAACCGAGTTCGCGAGGAAGAGCAGCAGGAAGCTGAACACGACGGTCTGGTTCACGGCGTCTCCCACTCCCTTGGGTCCGCCCTTCGCGTTGAGTCCCAGATGACACGCGACGAGACCGGCAAGCATGCCGAACACCGCCGCCTTCACCTCACTGACAAGGAAGTCGGGCAGTCCCGTGAGGATCGAGATGGCCGTGACGTACTGCCCCGGCGACGCACCCTGCATGTAGACCGTCGCAAAGTAACCGCCCACCAACCCGACTGCAGACACCAGACCATTGAGAAACATCCCGATCAGAGTCGACGCCAGCACCCTCGGCACACACAAGCGCTGAATCGGATCGATTCCCAACACCTTCATCGCGTCGATCTCCTCGCGAATCGTTCGCGAACCCAGATCGGCGCAGATCGCCGTAGAACCGGCGCCGGCAACCACGAGAACGGTGACCACCGGCCCGATTTCACGGATGATCGCGACACCCGCGCCGGCCCCGCTGAGGTCGACAGCACCGATCTCGGCCAGCAGAATATTGATCTGGTAGACGAACATCATGCAGAAGGGAATCGCCATCAGCAGCGCCGGCATGATCGACACACCGGCGATGAACCACGCCTGCTGAACGAATTCGCGAGCGTGGAAGGGGCGCTTGAACATGCATCGGAACGTCTCCATCGACGTCGCGTAGAACGCGCCGACGGCCGTCGGCGCGACCTGGATGCCTTTCCTGACAGCGCTCGCCCTCGACGGGCGGGCTTTCAGATCAACTGACATCGAACGGCCTTCCTCATTGTTTTCGGAGCATCCGATACGGCGGAGCGGGTCATCATTCGTGGACGAGGACGACCTTCACGGCCTCACCTCGATGCTGCACGGCCACAGCTTCGTTGATCTGTGAGAACGGCATTGTCGTGATCAACTTGTCGAACGGGAATTTGCCCTGTCGGTGCAGATCGAGAAGGTACGGAATGAACGTGTCGGGGTCGGCATCCCCCTCGACGATCCCGCGGATCGTCAGACCGAACAGCTGCGTCGACATCATGCCGATCGGGATTGTGGCGGTCGGGTCGGCGGGGACCCCGATCAGGCCGAGGGAGCCCCGGACACCCAGTGACTGCAGGATCTGGTCCAGCACGGGCAGTAGGGCCGTCGTGTCGATCGCGTAGTCGACGCCGTCGGGCACCACTGCCCGAATCTGTTCGGAGAGGGCACCGTCCGCAGGATCGACCACGTGGGTCGCGCCGAGAGACAGCGCGAGCTCGCGCCGCGACTCGTGAGGTTCGACGACGATGATCACGCCGACCTCGCGGACCACGGCGGCAAGCACGGCCGCCAGGCCGACCGAACCCGCGCCGACGACGACCAGTGAAGATCCTGGAGCGATGTCGAGAGAGTTCAACACCGCGCCTGCGCCGGTCTGGATTCCACAGCCGAGCGGACCGACGAGTTCGAGAGGGGCATCGTCTGCGACCTTCACGACATTGCGTTCATGAGCGATGGCATGTGTCGCGAGGGAGGACTGCCCGAAGAAGTTGCCGCCGAGCGAGACGTCCCCCACGCTGAGTGCCGAACTGCCGTCCGGGCGCACACCACCGAAGTTGAACGCCATGAAGTTGTGGCAGTACGCAGGCTCGCCTTTCCCGCAGTGGGCACACTGGCCGCAACTGTTGAAGCTGATGGCGACCTTGTCGCCTTCAGCGACCTTGGTGACTCCCGATCCCACCCTCACGACCGTGCCGCTACCTTCGTGGCCGACGACGCCCGGAAGGGGGAACGGGAGATGGCCCTCCTTGACGGCCAGATCGGTGTGGCAGAGACCGACGCCGGCGATCTCGACGAGGACTTCGTGTTCCGCGGGTTCGCTCAGAGACACGGTCTCGATGGCGAAGTCGCCCGCGACTTCGTGGACTACGGCGGCGGTGATCTGCACGACTGCTCCTCATTTCAGGTGTTCGCCCGAGGACGGGCATCACTTGCGTAGGTGCGATGTTAGGTAGATCACAAGCTCTGGAAACAGGGATGAGCGGCAAGTTCGCTCCAATCTCCCCCCTTTTACCCCCGATGGGACTACGGCACACGAGGGGTCCTGTCCCCCTGTGAAACTTCTCCACGCGGAGCCGAGGCTCGTGTGTCGGAGGCGACGCAGGACCGGCAGTCGGTGGGCCGCGGGAACTCGATGCCCCCGACGAAGTACCGAAAACACCCCATGGTGTGACGCGTCGAGTGCACGCATGAAGAGAGACTTGAATCACATTCCGCGATCATCTCGATCGATGTCCCATCTCAGGAGGAACCAGTGTCTGTTGATCCTTCGGCGCTCATCATGGGGGTCGCCGCCGCAATCGGCGGCATCGTCCAGGGTGCCGATATGCCCGATGCGGCAGAAGATTTCGCCATGCAGCAGATTTCCGCGGTGGCGGATCAGGCGGCAGCCGTCGACGTGACCATCGACGACTACATCGAATTGCTGCCCGAACATTCCCGCGAGCCCGCTCGGCAGGCAGTCGACACGGCTGCCGAGACGGCGCAGAGCGCGGTGGCGCCGTTCCTGCCGCCACCCGTCATTGCGGTTCCTCCTGATATCGGCATCGACGAGTCGCTGCCGGGGGCATCCGCGGAGCCCGAGGTGGTCGGGTCTGCAGAGGAGTCGGTCGTTGCCGACAGCACTGTGCCGGAATTAATTCCGCGCGCGGAGGGTGTTGTCGCCAGCAACGTCGCAGCCGGTCCGATGCCGATCGGCTCGATCGCCGTGTTCGTCCCCTGGTTCACGAAGGCGGGCGGAATCTGCGAGGGAATCACCGCGCCCGTTCTCGCAGCGCTGTATTCCGTCGAGAACGGGTTTCGGTACGGAGTCACCTCACCGCTGTCACCGTCGGGTGCGCGTGGACCCGGACAGTTCATGCCGGGCACCTGGGCGCGATACGGCAAGGATGCCGACGGCGATGGAAAGGCGGACGTTCTCGGAGTCGCCGATTCTGTGATGGCATCCGGGAACCTGTTGTGCGACATGTATAGCGAGATCGATCAGTGGAAGGTGGAGGGTCTCGTCTCCGGCGACACCCTTGACCTGACTCTCGCCGGATACAACGCAGGGATCGGAGCGGTACGCCAATTCGGGGGAATGCCCAGAGGGACTGACGACTACGAGAACCAGACCAGGCCGTATGTCGCGAAGATCCGTGCGTCGGAGGAGCGGTTCGCGTCGGTTCTGCAACTCCTGCGAAGTGATTCGGGGGGTGTGGGTGGTCGCATCGTCCAGGCAGCGATGCAGTATCTCGGCTTGCCGTACGTATGGGGTGGCGGCAGCGTGAAGGGCCCGTCCTCCGGAGGGTTCGACTGTTCCGGTCTGACGTCATACGCCGTGTACGACGCGACCGCCGGACTCATCCTCCCGCGCACGTCGGAGACCCAGTGGAACGTCGGTGTCGAGGTCCCGCTGTCCGACGCGAGTCCGGGCGATCTGTTGTTCGGCAACTGGGGCTCGGGAGGGCCCGGCCATGTGGCGATCTATCTGGGAAACGGTCAGATGGTGCACGCGCCGACGACGGGTGACGTAGTTCGGGTCGCACCGGTCTTCGAGGGCATGAAGGCGCGGCGAGTGGTGTCGTAGGAGGTCGAACGGGGCGAGGCCCCTACGTCGAGCAGCTCTCGACGTAGGGGCCTCGGTTGGTCCCTAGCCTCGCCCGACACGGGACGCCGGGTTGTCCGGTGTCGACGCGTCCGGTCGACCGTAGGCGGCGCGCGCCAGGAAGCGTTCGCGAGCAACGAGATAGAACGGGAACGCCATGGAGACGCCGATATAGGACAAGAGCACGAAGACCACGCCCCACTTCCGGCCCATGCCGATCCGTGCGGTGTCCGTGAGCACCCAGACGATGAAGACCGTCCACGCGATCAGCATGTCGATGCTCAGGAAAGCGCCGGTGCCGCCCGGCTCGATTCCGTCTCCGAAGAATTCGACCGGGTTGAGGATGTTTCCGCCGTCGCGCATCCAGTCGAACGCGAACGGCCAGGTCAGGAGTAGCGCCGCGATCCCGGCGACGACGTAGAAGGCGTGTCGGACTTTCATTGCGGTGTTCCCGCGCAACTGCGTGGTCACGACCTCACCTGCTGTCAGCGACGCGGACGTGGATCTCGGCCTCGCTGTCAGCGACGACAAGCTGGCAGGAGAGACGGGACTCGTCGTCCGCGGCGTCGAGATAGGCGATCAGATCCGTCTCCTCGTCGGTCGGTTCGGCGAAGAAGCGGGTGTATTGCTTCGGGAGGTGGACGTGGCACGTAGCGCAGGCGCAACTGCCGCCGCATTCGGCGACGATGCCGGGAAGGTTGTTGCGGAGCGCTGCGTTCATGAGCGTCTCGCCGGGTTCGACATCGACGTGCTCCGTCGACCCGTCCGGCAGGTGATAGGTAACTTTCGTCATGCGCTGAGGGCACTTTCTCACTCGAAGGTGGTGCGCCGAGGGTCATCTCCGTCTCGGCGCACCACCTGGTCAGGCGAACGTCAGGTGGACGGGGAGGTGCCGCAATCCGCCGACGAAGTTGGTCTGGATCATCTTGGGTTCGCCGGTCACCTCGACGCGATGAAGCTTGGGCAGCAGTTCCTCGAGCATGACCTTCATTTCGAGTTTGGCGAGATGCTGGCCGATGCACATGTGCGGTCCGTAGCCGAACGCGATCTGCTTGTTCGGACGCCGGTCGATGTCGAAGGTGTCCGGGTTGTCGAACACGTCGGCGTCGCGGTTACCGGACTGGAACAGCAGCATCAGGCGGTCGCCGGCCTTGATCGTGCTCCCACGGAGTTCGTAGTCGGTGAGTGCGACGCGGGTGAACTGTTTCACCGGAGACACGATCCGCAAGGCTTCGTTCACCAGGTGGGGAACCAAGCCGAGGTCTCCCTGTACTCGCTCGAGGATGTCGGGACGCGCGGCCAACTGCTGCAGGCAACCCGCAAGGGTGCTCGCCGTGGTGTCGTGGCCGGCGGTGGCGATGGCGACGAACCACCCGTAGGCGAATGTCTTGGGGAAGTACTCGCCGTCGGCATCCTTCGCGACCGCGATGAGAGTCGCCAGATCGTCGCGTGGTTCTGCTCGCCTGCTTTCGACGAGAACATCGAAGTAGGAGTAGAAGTCGGAGATCGCCGCTGCCCACTGCTGTGCTGCGGCATCGGGAGACAGGCTCTCGATGTCCTCACGTGTCGCATCCGGGTCGGCGACCCCGAAGAGGTCTTGTGTCAGTGCCATCATGCGCGGCTCGTCTTCGACCGGGACACCGAACAGCGACATGATGACGTGCAGCGGGAAGAACACCGCGAATTCCTGTACGGCGTCGAGGTCCTGGCTCCCGGACACGAGCCGATCGACGGATTCCTTCGCCGTCTCGCGGATGCGTTCCTCCCACTTCTTGAGGTTGGCCGGCCGGAACCAGTCGAACGCGACATCCTTGACGGTGGAGTGCTCCGGGGGATCGAGGTAGGGCAACGCGTCCAGGATGCGAAGACTTCCGCCGGTGAGTTGCTTCGTGAATTCGTCTCCCGCCTGGTTGGCGAGTATGGGGTTGTGCGAGCCCTTGTTCTCGCCGCCGCCGGCGCTGAAGATCTGCGGCTGTCGCTCGATCTCCATCAGATCGGCGTGCTTGCTGACCAGCCAGAGCGGGTCGTATCCCTCCACGCGTGCCTGCCCGAGCGGCCGGTTCTCGCGCAGCCACCGGTAGGCCTCGTACAGTTTCGCGTCGTCGGTGTGTCCTTCGGCGAGAACGATCTGCCGTGCTATCTCATCGGGAATTGTTGCGGTGTCGGCGGATTCGACCGTCGTCATGATCAACCTTCTCTCTGGTGTGGGCTCAACAGCGCCGGGACGTACCGGCGCGGTCGCCCGGTGTCCGTTCATGCTGTGACTCGAGTCTCATGCATGAACGGCACCCGTGCGTCACCCAGACGAGGGGTTTCGCCCCCGATTCGGAGGCAGTTCTCAGGCCGCCGAGATTCCCCCGTTGACGCTGATCGCCTGTCCGGTCAGCCGGCGCGCGGCGGGGGAGGCGAGGAAGACGGCGAGCGCAGCGAGGTCTTCGGATTCGGGGACGCCGAGGTGGGCCTGCTGTGCTGCCTTGGCGAACAGTTTGGCACTGAACCCGTCGGAGGTGATGCGTTCGGTCGACCCGGTGCCGGTGACCAGCGACGGCGTCAGGACGTTCACGCGGATTCCGCTGCGCTTGGCTTCGATGGCCAGCGTGCGGGTGAACATGACGATCGCCGCCTTCGCCGCCCCGATCACGGACTCGCCGGGCGTCGCGGTCTTGGCTGCGTCCGATGCGACGTTGATGATGACGCCACCCTTCCGCGCCGTCATGTGGGGTACGATTTCGCTCGCGAGATACATGCACGGGAGCGCGAGTTGGTTGAAGATGCGCGCGATGTCGTCGGTGGGAATGTTTGCGAACAGTTCCGGTCGGGTGTCGGCGGCCGTCGTCGACACGAGGACATCCACGCCGTCGAGGATCCGCTCGGCTTCGGACGCGATACGGGCGGCGCCGTCGACGGTGGTTGCGTCTGCCGACAGGAAGGTCACCTCGCACGACGAGTTGTAGGACGAGATGCGTTCGACGGCAGTCTGTCCGCGTTCCGTGCTGCGCCCGACGACCATGATGCGCGGTGCGCCGGCCTGAGCGAGGCCGACGGCGGTCGCGAGCCCGATCCCGGCCGTGCCGCCGACGATCAGCCCGCTGCTGTCCTTCAGCTCTTTCGGCGGTGAGATTTCATGCGTTCCCATTGTGAACTCCTTCAGGGTGATGTGGTCAGAGAGATACTGTGCCGCGGGCGAAGATGTCCTTCGCGATGATGCGCTTCTGGATCTCGGCTGTGCCGTCCGCGACGAGGTACGCGGTGACGTCGCGGTAGCGATGCTGCAGAGGCGATTCGGTGGAGTACCCGAGGTTTCCGTGTACGCGCATGGCGAACTCGATTGCGTTCTTGGCCACGACGGGAGGCCACCACTTACTCATCGACGCCAGGGCCGTGTGCGGCTGGGCGGTTTCCCGGAGCCACAGCGCCCGGTAGCAGATCCAGCGTGCTCCTTCCAGATAGGTTGCATGCTCAGCGAATTGGAATGCGAGTCCCTGGTGCTCGGAGAGTGGCTGCCCGAACGTTTCTCGTTGCTGCGCGTACGCGGCGGCTTCCTCCAGACTCTGTTTCGCGGCGCCGAGGCACATCAGTCCGAGGGCAGCTCGACTGAAGTCGAAGTGGTCCATAACCGAGTGAAAGCCCTTGCCGAGTTCGCCGACGAGATGCGATTCGGGAACGAAGACGTCGGATAGATGAATGCCTCCCCAGCCCAGAGGAAGGCAGCCCATGCCTGGCATGTGGCTGACCGTGACGCCTTCCGCGTCGAGCGGCACGACGAAGCAACTGACACCCCGAGCACGGCTGGATCCGGGCTCTCGCGCGTAGACAAGTGCGGCAGTGGCATTCATCGCCCAGGAGATGGCCGTTTTCTCGCCGTTCAGACGCCATCCGCCCTCCACTGCCGTTGCGGTGGTGGTCAGCGCACTCGCATCGGAGCCCGAGCCTGGTTCGGTCAACGCGATGGCGATGGTCTGCTCACCGTTGATGAGGGGAGGGAGGTAGCGCTCCTGGATCTCGTTACGGCACAGCGCCAGTTGAGAGGCGACCAAACCGATCTGGACGGGTGCCGATGCCATGTTCACGTCGCCGTAGGCCAGGGTCTCGGTGGCGATCCCGAGGAGAACGGGGTCTTCGGTGCCCGTGCCGCCGTACTGTTCGGGCAGGCCGATGCCCAGCAATCCGAGGTCGCCGAGCCTTTTCAGAATGTCGAAGGGGAAGTCCGTTGACGCGGCTCTGTCGCGGTAGCCGGGAAGTAGGACTCGGTCGCTGAACGCGGCGAGCGTCTGTCGGAACTCTTCGTGTTCGTCGGTGAATGCGAATGAAACCATCGGAGTGTGCTCCTGTGCGTGACTCGGCTGGGGGATCACGGCGAGGGAGCGTTGTCGTGCAGTGAGAAGCCGGACGGCCCGTTCCTCGTCCCGTGAGAACTATTCTAGGTTTGAATAGTAGGGCGTCAAAGCTAGTGGGGCAAGAGGTGTGCCGGGTCGTCGTACTGTGTGGGGGATGCGGCGGCCGGGTCCGACACCTCAACCGCGAGAGGGTGTCCGGTAGTTCTCAGTGCCCGGTTTCGACGTCACCGACGGCGCGACGTACGTGTTGCAGTTGTTCGATCAGCGCTTCCAGGGTGTCGGTGTCGACGGGCGCCAGGCCGAAGCGCACCGCGGCGAGGCGATCGTTCGCTTCCTCGACCACCTCCAAGCCGGCCGGGGTGAGGGTTGCGAGAACGGTGCGGCGATCCGTCGCGTGGGCTTTGCGTTCGACGAGGCCCGCCTTGACGAGTTGGTCGACCGCCATCGACACGGTGGTGGGGTGGACCATGAGGTACTTGCTCAACTTGCCGAGCGTGCGAGTTCGCTGCTCCGACAGTTGCAATGACGTCAGAATGAGATAGGCGTTGCGCGACAGGCGAAGTGAGCGCAGTTCCTGGTCCATGGCGCGCACGATCCACTGGTGCGTACGGAGCAACGCCATCGTGGTTCCGAACTCCAGATCGGCCGAATCACGCCGCCGGGACCATTCGGCTCGCATCCAGTCGATCACGTCGTGGCGATCGTCGTCGGCCGGCGTCGGGAGTTCACTCGCCACTGGGCGTCCTCTCGTCGTCACCGAACCGCGTCGAGGTAGATCATAGAACCGCGGTCAGTCGTGCGAGAGAACGACCTTCCCGAACCCGGCTCCCTGTTCGAGATATTTGTGCGCGGCTGCTGCCTCTGCGAGCGGGAATACCGCGCTGATGGGTACGGGTGGGACGGTTTCGGTGTCCAGCAGTGTCAGTAGCCCCGCGAAGTCCCGCGGGCTGCCCATCGTGGTCCCGATCAGTTCGTACTGGCCGAAGTAGAAGGGCCGGACGTCGAGGGTGGCGAGCTCGTTACGCGACGCGCCCAGCACGACCAACCGGCCACCCGGCCGCAGTGCGGCGATGGACTGTTCCCAGGTCCCCACCGAATCCAGGACGAGATCGAATCCCTGACCGTCCGGGGTGAGCCGGCGAGCATCTTCCGGCCATTCGGGGTCGGTGTAGAGCACGCCGTTCGCCGCGCCGAGTTCCCGTGCCTGTGCGATCTTGGCCGCCGAGGAGGACGTGACGGTGACGTTGGCGCCTACTGCGGAAGCCAGCATGACGGCCATGGTCGCGACGCCGCCACCCGCGCCCAGGACGAGCAAATTCTCGCCGGCACCGAGACGGCCGCGCGTGAACAGGGCGCGGTAGGTGGTGAGTCCGACGAGAGGCAGTGCGGCGGCCTGCTCCCAGTTGAGCCCGCGTGGTTTGGGGGCGACGCAGTCAGCGGGAACCCGTACCAACTCGGCATACGTGCCTCGTTGGTGATCGCCGAGGATCTCCCACTGTGCGCTCGGCGCGGCGTCACGATCTCCCCACCACAGCGACGGGAGGACGAGAACCTCCTCGCCCGTGTCGGTGCGAATACCTGCGCCGTCGGCGCCGAGTACGTGCGGCAGTGGTGACGAATACTTGCCCTGGCGGACGAGGACGTCGTGCCAGTTGAGTGCGGCCGCCTTCAGGCGGACGGTGACCCAGCCCGAGCTCGCTACGGGATCGGAAATCGACTCCATCTTCAAGACGTCCGGTTCCCCGAACTCTCGCAACACCACGGCGTCCACAGATAGTCCTTTCGGTCGTACCATTCGCACGGTAGCATGTTTATCGTGCGCATTCGGCGGTGGTTCCCCCTTCTGGTTGCGGCGGTGACGGCGTTGAGTGCGGGTCTGGTCGCGGTGGCTGGACCTGCAGTGGCCGAGATCCCGCGACCGTCCGAGGACGCGTTCTACCAAGAGCCTGCCGGCTACGAGGCGCAGCCCGACGGGACGATTCTGCGATCACGGCCGGCAACAGCGACAGCGTTGAGCGTGCCGATACCGGTCGATTCCTGGCAACTGTTGTACAAGTCGCTCGACTCCCACCGAGAACCGGTGGCCGACGTCGCCACGGTCCTGGTCCCGAGAACGCCGTGGACGGGCGATGGTCCCCGACCCCTTGTCTCCTATCAAACCGCGGAAGACAGTCTCGGATCTCGGTGCGCACCGTCCTACGCGCTGACTGCGGGGCTCGGAGCCGCGACGTCGAACGCCGCATCGGAGTCACTGATGATCGCGTATCTGCTGTCCCGTGGTTGGGCGGTCGTCACCGCCGACTACGAAGGACCGGAATCCGAGTTTCTCGCCGGACCACAGTCGGGCTACGCGGTTCTCGACGGCATCCGCGCCGCGCGGAATTTCGTCCCGGCAGGACTGGACGTGAACGCGCCGACGGGCCTGTGGGGCTACTCCGGTGGAGCCTTCGCCACGGCCTGGGCCGCGCACCTCCGGCAGACCCATGCTCCCGAGCTGGGGCTGGACGGAATAGCGTTGGGCGGGTTACCTGCCGACCTCGAGGCAACCATGCGGAATGTCGATGGCGGGTACGGTTTCGGCCTCACCTTCGGTGGAGTGACCGGCATCGATCGTGCGTATCCCGAGATGCGCCTGAGCGAGCTGTTCACCACACAGGGCCGGGCAACCATGCAGGCCAGCAGCGCGGCATGCACCGTAGATCTCATCGCGACCTACGCGTTCCGGTCGCTGCGCGACTACACCGTCGACCCTCGCCCCTTCGACGTTCCGGTATTACGAGATGCTCTCGCGGAGAACAGCCCTGCCGTGGGCACTGCCGGGGCGCCGATCTACAGCTATCACGCGGACGGGGACGAACTGGTGCCCGTCACGGTCCACGACGACTTCGTTCGACAGTCCTGTGCCGCGGGTAGCGCGGTGCAGGTGGTGCGGTATCCCGGCGGTAGTCACAACACCACGCTGATCTCCGGAGCGCCGGGTGCGATCGACTTCCTTGCAGCACGTTTCGCCGGTCGGGCTGCCGTGGACGATTGTGTGTACACCTCCGAATCTCAGAGCGGATAGTGCGTGAGCACCCCCATCGGATCGTGCCTCTGCCGCAGTTCTCGTAGTCGGCGAAGGTTTCCGCCGTAGGCCGCGTCGATCTCGGCGCCGGTCTCGGGGAAACCGGGCCGCAGTTCGACGCTGTAGACGCCGATCGTGTGGGGCGCGAGCGCGTCGAGGGTGCCGCCCGCCCAGGACAGGCAGGCGGCGCCGTCGTAGGGGTCGGACCAGATGGCGTTGAGTGGGATGTTCCACTCGCTGCTTCGGCCCCAGAACGCGGTGTCGGCGTCGCCGACGTCGGAGAGGGCACCGCCGGTGTGCTGGAAGTCGATACGACATTCCCGCGTCGGCGCGCCACGGATCTGGGTGGCCAGAGCCTCCGCGAGCGCGGAGTCGAGGGTCGGTCCGGTGAAGACGGCTTTCCCGAAGAACGACCCCCGGCGCTCGCCCGGTTCGGGCAGCCGGATCGGTTCCGGTTCCTCGCCGTCGGGGCCGGGTGGCGCGAATTCGGGTAACCCGGTGAGGTACGTGCCGGACATCTCCGATCGGTACAGCACGCTGCCCGACACGTCGGCGACCGTGGTGGCGGCGGCCCGGGCGCGGTCGATGGCGGATTCGTCCCCGCTCGCACACGCGGTGTACACGAAGAGGACGGGTTCGTCGGGAGACAGTGCGCTGTAACCGAGTACCGCGCCCATCGTCGTGTCCCGTGGAAGCGTCGGTGCGACACGGAAGTAGGTGGCGAGCGCTTCGAGTCCGAGCACCATCCGGTCGACCCACACCGGACCTACCGGGTGGGTCCGGAGCACCGCCGACGTCACGACGCCGAAGCACGGTGCGCAACCCCGGACCGCCCACCACAGATCCGCCTCGTCGCCGGTGCTGGCTTCGGACAGATGGACGACTTCGCCGGACGGCAGCACGAGTTCGACCTCGACCAGCTGATCGAGTGTCAATCCCAGACTGCGCGTGAGGTATCCGACACCGCCTCGGGTGACGAGTCCGAAGCCTGCGTGGCCGACGATCCCCACCGGCACCACCCGCCCGGTGGGTGCGAGGGCGTCCAGCATGGCTCCCACGGTGGCGCCGCCGGCGACGACCACCCGGTCGTCGTCGGGTCGGGCCGTGTTCAGGTGCGCCGACAGGTCGAGCATGACGGCGTCGTCGGCGACGCAGTTGGAACTCAACCCGCCGCCGCGGACGGTGACGGTGCCGCCCGTCCGATGCGTAACCCTCATGACGGTGGAGACCTCCTCCACGGACACCGGTTCGACGACGCAGGACGGACGGCGTCTCGCGGCATCGGGAAAGAACACTCTGCCCAATGCGCTGCGGTAGTCGTCCGTGTCCGGCAGATGAACCCGGTGCGGGAGAACCGCCTTCAACTGCGCGACACATTCCGCGGATGGTGAATTCACGAGCGCCTCCTATCCCGTTGCGTTACCTGCCTGCCACTGATCCCACGGGACCTCCCAGTCCCCGTACGTGTCCCACACGGGCAGGAGCGGTCCGCCCGAGTTGGTGACCTCGACGACGTCGCCGATACCGAAATGGTCGAACATCCACTGGGCGTTGGCAGGAGCCAGGTTCACGCAGCCGTGGGAGACGTTGCTGCTGCCCTGATCGCCCACCGACCACGGCGCCGAGTGGACGAACTCACCGTCGTTGGAGATCCGCAGGTTGAGATCGACCTTCTCGCGGTAATAGTCGGGATCGCCCGCGCAGACCCCGTACGTGCAGGAGTCCATGATGATGCTCTGCTGCTTGTCGGAGATCACGTGCGGACCCTCGTGCGAGGGATGGTCGGGGGAGCCGAGACTCATCGGCATCGCGTTTTCCTGAACGCCGTTGTGGAAGACGGTGAGCATTTCACTCGCGCCGTCTGCCTTGGCGACCCACGAGTCGTGCACGGTGTAGTCGGCGGAGTTGTTCTCGGCGCCGAAGACGCCGTCGCCCAGATCGACGCCGTAGACGTCGGCCTCGATGTGGATCTTGGTGCCCGGTGCCCAGTAAGCCGCCGCTCGGTAGTGTGCGTTCTGGTCGTCGGTCCAATACCAGGCGCCGGGCTGCGGCGGTGTCGTCGTCACGTGCAGTCGCTGTTGCGCCTCGGCCTTGTTCGCGACCGGTGCGGTGAATTGGAAGACCATCGGCTGGCCGACGCCGATGCCGGTGTCGGCGACCACCTCGGGTGCCGGGACGACGTTCGCGTACGCGGTGCTGCCCGGCGTCAACGTCGTGACGGTGAACGTCTGCTCGACCGGGGCGCCGTCGGGGTTGACCGCGTCCGCGACGACTGTGTACGTGGACCCGTAGCCGAGAGGTTGGCTGCTCGTCCAGTTCGTGCCGTCGGGCGTGAGGCTCCCGGCGACCGGTGTGTTCTGTTCCGCGGGATTCGTGACGGTTACGGAGGTCAGCTTGCCGCCCGTCGCGGTGACCACGATCGGGGTGGTCGGATTGATCGGAGCCCCGTCGGCAGCGGGGACGGCAATCGAGGCGGGCGCGGTCTGTGAGGTGGTCGGGGTTTCCGACGTGCCGGTGTCTCCGATAGTGCACGCCGTGGCCAGGAACGTCAGGGCCACCACCGCAACAATGCCGGCTGTCCGTGTGCGAAGAGTCACGATCACCTTCTTTCGGATCTGGGTCAGCGCTCGCCGTCCTCATACTGCCAGCGATTGTCTCGGAGTTTTCTGTGAGACGCCTGCCGCGCGTGCCCTACCTGCAGGAATTCGCGCGCGCGGATCCTCCCCTCGATGAGTTAGGCAGCAGTGCTGACTAATTTTCGTGCCTGAGTCGCCCCTTTGCCGCAGAAATCCCTGCTTGAGCCGCGGGAATAAAACAGCTAGACTGGCTAATGAACACGCACTGCGAGTGAGAGGCGAAAAATGGACGAGAAGGTCGATCGGTTCCGTGAGGACGTTGTTCTGTTCACCCGGCGCATCCGCACCCAGCGCGCCGGGCATCTGCTGACGCCCTCGCAGCTCCAGGCCCTCGCGCACCTCGACCGGGAAGGTCCGATGAGCGCGCGCGCTCTCGCCGACCTCGAGCAAGTGGCGCCGCAGTCAATCGCACGGACCGTCTCGATGCTCGAGGGGTCCGGAATGGTCTCCCGGACCGTGGACCCCCAGGATGCGCGAGCAAGCATAGTCGCGATCACCGCGCTGGGGTTGCAGACCCTCGTCGACGACCGATCCCGGCGTAGCGAATGGCTGACGGCCGCGTTCGCCGCCGAATTCACCGACGCCGAGCGCGACCTGCTCTTCATCGCCGGACGGCTGCTCCGCCGACTCGCCGGAACGCCCGAGTCGGCGCCGCAGCAGGAGTCACTGATGAACTCGTGAGCGCGACCGTCGCCGATACCGCACTCGCGCAGAAGTCCCCGTCCGTACCGTTCCGGGTCAGCGGATCCGTCGCCACCGGCAGCATCCTCCAACCATTGAACTCGTCGATGATCGCGGTGGCGATCGTCGGCATCGCCGCCCAGTTCGGCTCCTCGTCCGGGATCACGTGGGTGATCTCGGCGCTCTACATCGCCACCGCCGTCACCGCCCCGATGGCCGGGAAACTCGGCGCGCTGCTCGGCGCCCGCAAGGTGTACCTCGGCGGCCTCGCCCTGGTTGCGCTGGGCTCCGTGGCCGGTCTGCTCGCGCCCAGTGTCGGCTGGCTGATCTTCTCCCGCATTCTCGTCGGAATCGGGACCGCCACACAGTATCCCAACGCCATGACGATGATCCGCGGGTATGCGGAGCGGCACGGCGCGGAGCCGCGCACCGCGATCACG
Organism: Rhodococcus sp. NPDC127593; assembly: GCF_042671975.1. Taxonomy (NCBI): domain Bacteria; kingdom Bacillati; phylum Actinomycetota; class Actinomycetes; order Mycobacteriales; family Nocardiaceae; genus Rhodococcus; species Rhodococcus sp. NPDC127593. Next base: position 31,917 of record NZ_JBHXWI010000031.1, read on the forward strand.
ACGCTCGCGATCTGCAGCCAGGCGGTCGTGGCGCTGGGCCCGACGCTCGGCGGATTGCTCGTCGGGGCGTTCGGCTGGCAGTCGATCATGTGGATCAACCTTCCGATCGTCGCGTTCAGCGCGGTGGCGGTCACGAAATTCGCGAAGGTCGGTTTCATCGGCGGTGTGTCGGTCAGTGGTCGGCAACTGCTGCACGCGCTCGACGTGGCCGGGGTCCTGCTGTTCCTCGCGCTCGTCTCGTCGACGATGCTGTTCCTGCTGTCGCTCACCACCGATCCCGTGTGGTGGCTGATCCCCGTGTGGGCCCTGGTGCTCGCCCTGTTCGTTCAATGGGAACGGCGGGCGGACGAACCGTTCATCGACGTTCGGGCCCTGGCCCGAAACCGTGCGCTCAGCGCGACACTCGCCCGCACCCTCCTCACCTACACGGCGTTCTACTGTGTCTTCTTCGGAATCCCGCAGTGGTTGCAGTACTCCCGCGGAATGGGCGCCACCGAAGCGGGTCTGACGATGCTGCCCGTCGCGGTGGTCGGCATCGGCTCCACGCTGCTGGCGTCGCGAACGTACCGGCGGTACGGGGTGCGCCGAACGCTCACCGTGGGAACGTGCGCGCTCCTGGTGGGTGGCCTGCTTCTGGCCTCCGTGGAGAGCAGCACCGCCCCGATCGTCGTGCTCCTGCTCGTCGCCGCAGTACTGGGAATACCCAATGGATTCAACAACATCGGCAATCAGAATCTGATCAGCTCGGTCACGTCCGTCGAGGAGGTGGGCACGGCGATCGGGATGTACCGCACCGTGCAGTACATCGGGGCGAACCTGTCGGCTGTCGTACTACAGACGACCGCCGGTCACGTCGTCGGCGACGACGGACTGCACCGCACGGGCTGGTTCATCGCCGTCGCGGGCGTTCTCCTCCTCGCCGGTGTCCTGATGTCACGGAACATGGGGGACCGGCGGTCGACGAACGCGTCGACGGCGTAGCAACCGCGTCAGGTCGGCGGCACCCCGCCGACGGCCCGCCAGATCAGTGTCGCGGTCCGGGCCGGCCAGTCGGCGGGTGGGCGATCACCGGCCAACGCCCGGCCGTACCAACTGCCGGTGGCCATGCTGACGGCGACGTCGAGATCGGCGTCCGCGTCGATCAGCTTCAGTTCGGCGGCGCGGTCCAGGATTGCGCGGATGCGGCGCCGGCGCGGCGCCACCACCCGGGCGCGGTACTGCGCGCGGACGTCGGTGTCCGTCGTGTCCTGCAGCATCGTGCCGACCAACGACAACCGGCCGCTCCGCGACACCCCGCGCTGGAAGTCGGTCAGCTCGCGCACCAGATCCCCGAACGGATCGGCCGACGACCGCCCCGACTGTTCGTCGGCCAACTGCGCCACGACGGCCGCGGCGAGTTCCGACTTCGACGCCCACCGCCGGTACAGAGCCTGCCGGGTGGTGCCGGCCTCCGCGGCGATCGCGGCGATCGACATCGCGTCGTATCCGGCCCGGGACAATTGCCTGCCCGCCACTTTCAGCACGCGAGTGTCGATGTCGGTGTCGCGGCTGCGCCCGGTAACGGTCATGTTCGAACCTCGTTTCAATCCAATACTGATGTGTATTGTAATGGAGACGACGGAGATGAGGAGCTCCCATGAGCGATCAGGAAACACCGTCCCTGTTCGAATGGGCGGGCGGTGAGCAGTCGTTCCGGCGGCTGATCGACGCCTTCTACGACCGGGTCGAGCGCGACGAACTGCTGTCCCCGATGTTCCCCGGCGGAGTACACGAGGAGCATCGCCGCAACGTGACACTCTGGTGGTGCGAGGTGTTCGGCGGTCCACCCGGCTACACCGACCGGCTCGGCGGCTACGAGCGGATGCTGCGACACCACATCGGTCTGGGCATCAGCCCGGAGCAGCGGCACCGCTTCGCCGCGACGATGAGTCTCGCCGCCGACGACGCGAAGTTGCCGTCCGATCCCGAATTCCGCTCGGCCTTCATGGCATACGTCGAGTGGGGGACCAGGCTCGCGCTGCAGAACTCGAGCCCCGGCGCCGAGGTGGTCGAGCACGCGCCCGTCCCGCATTGGGGTTGGGGCGTCGCCCCGCCCTACCGCGGCTGACCGGAGATCGGGCAACCCGAGCTGGCGGCCGGGAGAAAGTTCGGACGGATATCCATGTCGGGTGCGTCGTAGAGCCGGTGGAACGTGGGGGTCAGCGCCGCCGACATCGGCGGGTTGATCCACGACCAGTCCGTCGGGCACTTCCGGCCGAGTGACTCTTCGCGTTCGACGTGACTGATGAACTGCTTCGCGACGGTGTGATGATCGACCATGTGCACACCGGCCTGCCGGTAACTGTGGATCACGGCGCGGTTCAGCTCGACCAGTGCGCGGTCGCGCCACAGCGTTCGTTCCGACGTCGTGTCCAGGCACAGCCGGTCGGCGATGGTCGGCAGCATGTCGTAGCGATCCTGGTCGCTGAGGTTGCGGGCCCCGACCTCGGTGCTCACGTACCAGCCGCTGAACGGGGCGAGTGGGTAGGTCAGCCCGCCGACCGAGAAGTGCATGTTCGACACGGCAGGCACGGCATGCCACTTGAGACCGAGATCGGCGAACCAGGCGTAGTCGGGGTGCTCGATCTCGACCTCGAGCACCAGCTCGGATGGAATCTCGTACCAGCGCAGCGTCTCGTCGGGGGTGCTGACCAGCAGCGGCAGCACGTCGAACGGCGTGCCTGCGCCCCGCCACCCCATCTTCGTCACCGCCTCGGTGATTCCGACCTGGGCGGGGTCCCCGGTCACCGTCCCGTCCGCGTGGCGGTAGCCGGCGTACCGGATGAGCTGCGGGCTGACGATCTTGTACTCGCGTCCGTCCGCCAGCGGTAGGGGACCGACCGTGATGACCGAGCGCAGGGCGCCGCCGTTCGTCGCGACCCGCAGGTGCTCCCAGCACGCCTCCGCAATCTCGTCCGCGGTGGTGACGTGCCGGGCATCGATCAGCTTCAGCGTGCGCCAGTGCTTGCGACCGACGCACCGGGCGTGGTTGCGCCACGCCAGCTGCGAGCCGACTTCCAGTTCCTCCACGGTGTGCTCGTAGCGGCCCGTCTCGGCCAGCGACTCCAGCGCGTCCGCGAGGCGGGCGGTGGGCAGGTGGGCCAGCTCGGGCTCGCTGAAGAACTCTGCGCACTCCCGCATCTGCGCTGCGGACCGCGACGTGACGTCCAGCGAGTACGACATAGTCCCTGTGCTGCTCACCATTGACCTCCCGGCGATCGTGGATCCTGCGGCGGTCAGTATGTCAGCGAAGCGGGCACACTCCTCCACCGAGTGCGGACGGGGTGAGGAAATACCTCCGGCAGGACGGCGGTTCCCCCGGAGGTGAAGCTCTCGATTCTGGACCGGTCCCGCACGCGCCGCGGTGCGCCCGATTCTGCCGCGCTGACCGGGACGATCGAGCGGGCTGTGCGCGCCGAGCAGCTCGGGTTCCATCGGTTCTGGGTGGCCGAGCATCACGCCGTGCCGGGCATCGCGAGTGGGTCGCCGCCGGTGCTGCTCGCGGCCCTCGGCGCGCGCACCGACCGGATCCGGCTGGGCTCGGGTGGGGTGATGCTGCCGAATCACCAGCCTCTCGTGGTGGCCGAGCAGTTCCTGATGCTCGAGGCGATGTATCCGGGCCGGATCGACCTGGGCGTCGGACGGTCGCTGGGGTTCACCAAGCCGGTGCGCGAGGCACTGCGGCGCGATCGCAACGCCCCCGACACGTTCGCCGACGACCTCGACGAGGTGCGGAGCTACCTCGACGGCAAGGGCGCCGTGACGGCCCGGCCCCACGTGACCAGCCCACCGCCGATGTTCGTTCTCGCCACCCGGCGCGGGCTCGACTTCGCCTCGAAGGCGGGTCTACCGGTGGTGGTCGGTGGGCCGATCCTCCGAGGGTCGGGCGCCCGCGTTCCGGAACTTGACCGGTACCGCGACAGCTTCGTCCCGTCCGCGGGACATCGGTCCCCGTACGTGATCGTCTCGCTCGAGGTCATGATCGCCGAGGACGAAGCCCGGGCCCGCGGACTGCTGCTTCCGGAGGCGTGGGCGCTGGCACAGTCCAGCCGGACCGGCGAGTTCCCGCCGCTCGAATCGGTCGCGGACATCCGGGGTCAGGCGTGGACTCCGCGGCTGCAGGAGCAGGTCGACGCCTCGATCGCGACCTCCGTTCACGGCACCGCCGAGCAGGTGAAGGTCGCGCTCGACGCCTTGGTCGCGCGTACCGGCGCGGACGAACTCCTGGCCTCGACGTCGACGTTCGATCGGGCCGCGCTGTTCGAATCCGACCAGCAGCTGTCGCTCCTGGACGTGTGAACGCGCAGGACGCTCACGGTTGCCGCAAGTCTTGCGCAAGTATTGACAATCTTGCGCAAGGCGATGGATAGTGTGTGTCGGCAGTCACAACGAACAGCGAGGCGGTAGCACCGTGGCACCCACCTTGACCGAGGTCGCACAACGCGCAGGGGTATCCCTGTCCACCGCGTCACGGGCGTTCAGTGCCCCGGACCGAATTGGACCGGACACGCTCGCGCGAATCATCGCGGTCGCCGACGAGATCGGCTACCGGGCGGCGTCACCGACCCGCAACGACGTCGTGCGCCCCACCGCCACCACCGTCGCGGTCGTGGTGCCCGACATCGGGCACACGGTGTTCGCGAGCTTCGTGAAGGCGGCGCAGGCGCAGGGGTGGCACCGGCGCCAGACGGTGCTCCTCACCGACACCGACGGCAGCGCCGACCGTGAGCGTGAGGTTCTCGGCGAGCTGCAGGGTCGCGTCGACGCGCTCGTGGTCTGCGCTCCGCGGCTGCCCGCATCGGACATCGTGCAGCTCGCCGGAGACACCCCCTTGGTGCTCGTCAACCGCTCGTCACCCGAATGTGATTGCATCGTGGCGGATTCCGAGGACGGAATTCGCCAGGCCATCGACTACCTCGTCGCCCTCGGGCACGAGCACCTCGCCTACGTCCAGGGCTCGCCGCAGTCCTGGTCGAACCAGCGTCGCGTCGCCGCGGTCGAGGAATTCTGCAAGACCCGGGATGTGCAGCTGAGTCTGCTCGGCTGGCAGCAGGAAACCCTCGCGGGCGGCCATGCCGCGGCCGCGAGCGTGATCGCGACGGGCGCGAGCGCAGTGATCACACACAACGATCCGATGGCCATCGGAGTGATGAACGGCGTCCGCGCAATGGGCTTCTCGGTGCCGGCCGACCTGAGCGTCATCGGCATCGACGACTCGCCGCTGGCCGAACTCGCCAGCCCTGCCCTCACGAGCATCAACGTGCCGATGGCACGAGCCGGCGTGCTGAGTCTGGACCTGGTGTTCCAGCGCGCGAACGAGCCGGACTCCGATGTCCGAGAAATCCATCTCCCCACTCAACTGGTCGTCCGTGCTTCGGCCGGACCGGCGCACGATCGGGTGTTCCGCCCCGGAAAAGAGAGCCGCTAGATGAAAATCGTTGTTGCCGACAGCAACCTGATTCCGCACCGATCCCGGCTCGAGGCCGCAGTTCCCGACGAGGCGCAACTGTCCTGGCACGGCAGCTTCGACGAGGCCGCCCTGATCGAGGATCTGCGCGACGCCGACGTCTACGTCGGGGGAAAGTTCACACCGCCCATGGCGTCGTCTGCAGAGCAGCTGCGTCTCGTCCACGTCGCGGGCGCAGGCACGGACAACGTTGCATTCGACGCCCTGGCGCCGGACGTGCTGGTGGCGAACACCTTCCATCACGAGAAGTCGATCGCCGAGTACGTCGTGGCGGCCGCGGTGATGCTCCGGCGCGGTTTCGCGGCCCAGGACAAGGCACTCCGGCAGGGTGTCTGGGCGACCTCGGTCTACGACGACCGTCTCACGCAGTCGAATTCGCTGCAGGGCGCACGAGTGGGCTTCGTGGGGTTCGGCCATATCGGCCACGCCACGTGGAATCTGTTCCGAGCGTTCGGTGCGGCAGGAACGGCCGTGACCGGTCGTGGCAACGTCGACGCGCCGAGTATGGGATTGGACTGGGCTGCAGACGTTTCCCAGCTCGGTCGTCTCCTCGGCGAATCCGATGTCGTCGTGGTGTCCGCACCGCTCGACGACCGGACGCGGGGCATGATCGGCGTCGAGGAATTGCGCGCACTGGGCAGCGACGGTGTGCTGGTGAATGTCGGCCGTGGGCCTCTCGTCCAGGAGCAGGCACTGTTCGACGCACTGTCCTCGGCGTCCATCGCGGCTGCGGCCATCGACGTCTGGTACGACTATCCCGGCCCCGACGGTCGCGGGACGCCCAGCGCTCTGCCGTTCTCCGAACTCCCCAACATCCTGATGACACCGCATTCCTCCGGGGTCTCACAACAGACCTTCGTCGGCCGCGTCGACGACATCGCCGGCAACATCACCAGGCTCGCCCGCGGTGAGCAATTGCGCAACGTCGTCGCTCCCGCCGTCGGCTCGAAAGGATCACGAGCATGACCGACAAGATCATCTCCGCGGACGTGCTGGTCTGCAGCCCCACCCGCAACTTCGTCACCCTGAAGATCACCACGGCCGACGGCGTCGTCGGCTACGGTGACGCCACGCTCAACGGCCGGGAACTGTCCGTCGCGTCGTATCTCCGGGACCATGTCGCGCCCTTGCTGATCGGGCGTGACCCGGCGCGGATCGAGGACACCTGGCAATACCTCTACCGCGGTGTGTACTGGCGGCGCGGACCCGTCACCATGGCCGCGATCGGAGCCGTCGACGTCGCCCTCTGGGACATCAAGGGCAAGACCCTCGGCCAGCCCGTCTACCAGCTGCTCGGCGGTGCCGTCCGCGACCGGGTGCTCTCCTACACCCACGCGACCGGGTGGGACGCGCCCGCGCTGCTCGATTCCGTCGACGCCAAGCGCGAGAAGGGCTTTCAGGCGATTCGAGTGCAGTCCGGGGTTCCCGGACTGGATTCGGTGTACGGCGTGCACCAGGGCGCCGAGGGCTACGAGCCCGCGAGCAGGGGCGCCCTCCCGGCCGAGGAGGTGTGGGACACCGACGCGTATCTCAACCATGCACCCCGGATCCTCGAAGCCGTTCGTGAACACGTCGGCCCCGAACTCAAATTGCTGCACGACGCCCACCATCGGCTCACCCCGCAGCAGGCTGCGAGGCTGGGGAAGTCGGTCGAACACGTGGACCTGTTCTGGCTCGAGGACGTCACGCCGGCCGAGAACCAGGATGCGCTGCGTCTGGTGCGCAACCACACCACCACACCCCTGGCGATCGGGGAGGTCTTCAATACGATCTGGGACTGCCAGCACCTGATCACCGAACAGCTGATCGACTTCATCCGGGTGGCCATCGTCCACGCAGGCGGAATCAGCCACGTCCGCATGATCTTCGCGCTCGCCGAGGTGTACCAGGTTCGCGGCGGACCGCACGGCCCGTCGGACGTGTCACCGATCTCGCTGGGTGCGAGCCTGCACCTCGGACTCGCGACGCCGAACTTCGGAATCCAGGAGTACATGGGTTACGACCCGCTCGTCAGCGAGGTCTTCCCCCACGCGTGGTCGTTCTCGGACGGGCACCTCACCCCCGGCGACGTTCCGGGTATCGGAGTGAGCATGAACGAAGAACTCGCGGAGCAGTATCCGTACGAGCAGGCCTACCTTCCGGTCGCCCGGCGCCGCGACGGCTCCATGACGGATTGGTGACGAGCATGTCCGAACCGACACTCTCGCGCCGAAATGTTCCCGCTGCGGCATTGATCCACCGGCGGGTGCCGGAAGGCACGGGGATCGTGCACCTGGGCCTCGGCAACTTCCACCGCGCGCACCAGGCGGTGTACACCGCGCTCGCGATGGAACGCGAACCCGGACCGTGGGGCATTCTCGGTGTCGCGAACCGCTCGCGCACCGTCGCCGATGCGATGAACGCACAGGACCTCCTGTACAGCGTCGTCGAGATCTCGCCGGAGGGCTCTCGTGTGAGCGTCCCGGGTTCGCACACCGGAACCCTGGTGGCCGAACAGGACCCGGAGTCCGTCGTCCACGCGATCGCGGACCCGGCGACGAAGATCGTGACGATCACGGTGACCGAACACGGGTACACCGTGTCACCCGAGACCGGTTCCCTCGACCTCGACTCCGACGTCGTTCGCCGCGACCTCGCCGGAGTGCGGACGCCCCGCACCACGATCGGGCAGATCGCCCGCGGACTGGCCCTGCGGGCGAGCACACACGCCGCCCCGGTGACTATCCTCAGCTGCGACAACCTGCTGTCCAACGGGCGCCAGACCGAGAGGCTCGTACGCGAGTTCGTCGGCACCTTCGCGCCGCCTTTCCGCGACGACCTGCTGTCCTGGATGAACTCGTCCGTGACGTTCCCCAACTCGATGGTGGATCGGATCGTGCCCTCCGGTTCGGACCACTACAACGAGGCGGCACTGGCACACCTCGGCGTGCGCGATACGATCGCCGTCCCCGCCGAGCCGTTCACGATGTGGGTCATGGAGGAGCGGTTCGCTGCCGGCCGTCCCGCCTGGGAGCACGGTGGCGCGCTGTTCACCGACGACGTGGAGCCGTACGAGCTGATGAAGGTCCGACTGCTCAACGGGACGCATTCACTCATCGCCTATCTCGGCGCACTCGACGGGCGGGCCACCATCCCCGAGTCCGTGGCGCAGCCGTTCGTCGAGGCCGCAGCACGGCGCATCCTGTGCGACGAGTACCTGCCGACGGTCACCGTTCCCGAATCGGTGGACACGGACGACTACATCCGGCAGCTCTTCTCGCGCTGGTCCAATACCGCTCTGGGACATCGCACCTCGCAGGTCGGCTCCGACGGATCGGTCAAGCTGGCGCAGCGCATCCCGATCCCGGCACTCGAACACCTCGGCCGCGGTACCGTCCCGCAATACCTGTCTCTCACGGTGGCGGCATACCTCTGCTGCATCGCCCCGCTGCCCGGGTTCGATCCCGGCCCCCACGCACGATCCATGACCGACCCCGCTCGACCGCGCCTGGCAGGAATGGCCGACAACGCCGCGTCCACTACAGAATTCGTTCGCTCCGTCTTCGTCGACGGAGGCCTGTTTCCCAGCACTCTCGCTTCGCACACCGAGTTCGTCTCGCGGATCGCCGACTTCGTCGACATCATCGCCCGCCACGGTCCGGCAGTCGCCGCCGGCGAAGCATCCGACCCGGTCCCGGACCTCGGGACCATCACGTCGCTGCAGTCCAGCGCGACCATCTGACTCCCTCACCCCTGCCCGGACATTTCCGGGAACCACCAATGGAGGAATCCATGGACACTACACTCGACCCCACGGTGAACCCGAAAACTCCCGGCCGCGCAGGCGGTACACCCCAGGCAGACCCGTCGGCGGTCCGCCGGGCGGCGTGGGCGGGGCTCATCGGCACGACGCTCGAGCAGTACGACTTCGTCATCTACGGCACCGCTTCGGCGCTGATCTTCAACACCCTGTTCTTCCCCAACATCTCGCCGGCGGCGGGCGTCCTCGCGAGCTTCAGCGCCTACGCCGTCGGGTTTCTCGCCCGTCCGCTCGGCGGCCTGTTCTTCTCGCGGTACGGAGAGCGTCTCGGCCGCAAGTGGGTTCTCGTCGCGACCCTGATGCTCATGGGCGGCGCGACACTGGGTATCGGCCTGCTGCCCACCTACAGTCAGGTCGGGCTGCTCGCGCCCGCTCTCCTCGTCGCGTGCCGGTTCTTCCAGGGCTTCGGCGCGGGAGCCGAACAGTCCGGTGGTGCAACCCTTCTGACGGAGACGGCGCAGATAGGCAGGAGAGGTCGGCTCGCCGCCCTGGTGATGACCGGAGCCGCGCTGGGCACGGCGCTCGGCGCAGTCGCGTGGATCGCCGCGCAACTCCTGCCGGAGGAGCAGCTCCTGTCCTGGGGCTGGCGTCTCGTCTTCATCAGCAGTCTGTTCGTCACCGTCGCCGCATTCGTCATCCGTCGCAAGCTCAACGAGAGCCCGGTGTTCCAGGAACTCAAGGAGCAGCACCACGTTCCGAAGACGCCCGTGAAGGAGATCTTCGCGAACGGCAAGAAGCCGCTGTTCATCGTCATGTTCATGACGATCGGCATCAGTGCGCAGTCGTACACGTACCAGGTCTTCATGGCGTCGTACCTCAAGAACGACGTGCACGTCGACCCCACGTTCATTCCCAAGGTGCTCCTGGTCGGGGCCATCTGCGGCGGCATCGCGGCGTACGGGTTCGGTCGTCTGTCCGATCGGGTGGGCCGCAAGCCGGTGTACATCTCGATCGTGATCGCTCTGATCATCCTGCCGGTGCCGACCTTCCTGGCCCTCAACACCGGCTCACACCTGTTGATCACGATGGCGATGATCGTCGGCTTCATCCTGGCCTGCCAGGGCGCCGTCGGTGTCACCATGAGCTACTTCCCGGAGATCTTCGGCTCCCGCTACCGCTACGCCGGCGTCACTCTCGGCCGTGAATTCGCCTCGATCTTCGGGGGCGGTGTCGCACCGCTGATCTGTGCGGCCCTCGTCACGGCGTTCTCCGGGTCCTGGATCCCGGTGGCCGTCTACATGATCGTGATGGCCGTGACCGTTCTGATCGCCTCGACGATGGCGCCGGAAACCCGCGACCGCGACCTCACGCTGGCCGCCAACGCCACCGACCGCGAGGTGACGGCGGCATGACCTCCTCTGTCATCGCGGTGCTGCGCGCCGCGCACGCCGACCGGTACGCCCCCGTCGTGACCGTCCTCGCCGAGAACGGCGTGCGCGCCGTCGAGCTGACGATGAGCACGCCGGGCGCCCTCGAGTCCCTGAGCAGCATCCGGCGCGACGCACCCGACGGCGTCGAGATCGGCGTCGGAACGGTCACCACCGTCGACCAGGCCCGCGCCGCCCTCGACGTGGGTGCCGACTTCCTCGTGACGCCGACGACCAACCTCGAGGTCATCGCCACGGCCGTGCATGCGGGAGTCCCGATCTACCCGGGCGGATTCACCCTGACCGAACTGTGGAACGGATGGAACGCCGGTGCGACCGCCGTGAAGCTGTTCCCGGCGTCGGTAGTCGGACCGGAGTACATCGGGCACCTGCGCGGGCCCTTCCCCGACATCCAGGTCGTCCCGTCGGGTGGGGTGGGCATCGAGGACGTCCCCGCGTGGATCGCGGCCGGAGCGGTGGCGGTCAGCCTCGGCGGCCCGCTGATCGGCGACGCACTCCGCGGTGGCGACCTCGGGCAGCTGGCCGAACGATGCCGGCGCCTCGGCGACGTCGTGGCCGAACTGGAGGTCGCGCGATGACGGTGCTGACCTTCGGCGAGACGATGGCCCTCACCAGGACGGTGGACACCGGACCGCTCGCCCACGCGTCCACGCTCCACCTGGGAATCGGCGGCGCCGAATCGAACTTCGCGATCGCACTGCGGCGACTCGGCGTCGACGTCACCTGGATCGGACGTGTCGGCCAGGACAGCCTGGGCGACCTGATCGAACGGGAACTCCGGGCCGAGGGAATCACCGCCGACGTCATCCGCGACCCGGATGCACCGACCGGACTGATGGTGAAGGAGCGGCGAACCGCCACCGCCACCCGTGTCTGGTACTACCGGACCGGCAGCGCGGGGTCGCGGCTCACCACGTCGGACATCGCGGACGACCGCCTCGAGTCGGCGTCCCTGCTGCACGTCACCGGCATCACCCCTGCCCTGTCCGACTCCGCAAGGAAGGCCACTCTGCATTGCGTCGAACGGGCACGCGCGCTGGGCATTCCGGTGTCGTTCGATCTCAACTATCGCCGCGCGCTGTGGTCGCCGGACGATGCGGGTCCCGTCTTCCGTGAGCTGATCGCGTTGTCGGACATCGTCTTCGCAGGTGAGGACGAGGCCGCGATCGCGGTGGGCGAGGGCACCCCCGCCGAACTCGTCGCCCGTGTCCGCGACCTCGGACCACGCGAGAGCATCCTGAAACTGGGAGACCAGGGGTGCCTGGCGATCATCGACGGAGAGACGTACGCCCTGCCCGCGGTGCCGGTGAGCGTGGTCGACTCCGTCGGGGCCGGAGACGGTTTCGTCGCCGGCTACCTCGCGGAACGCCTGGCCGGCGTGGCACCCGCCGACCGGCTGACAACCGCTGTCACGGTCGGGGCGTTCGCGTGCACCGTGTCCGGCGACTGGGAGGGCATGCCCCGACGAGACGAACTCGGCCTCCTCACCTCCGCGGAACCCGTCACCCGATGACAAGCTCCGATCTCCGACAGAACTGGACTTCACCGATGAACACCAGCCCGACCACCGCTTCCGAAGCCGCCGAGGTTCCGACGCACGCGCAGGCGGTCGTCGCCCACGGTGCGCAGGACCTGCGCGTGGAGGAGGTGCCGATCGCCGCACCGAAGCCGGACGAAGCGGTGATCCGCATCGCCTACGGCGGGATCTGCGGATCGGATCTCCACTACTGGCAGCACGGCGCCGCCGGCGAGTCGATCCTCCGCGCACCGATGCGGCTCGGACACGAGGCGTCCGGCACGGTACTGATCGGCGCAACGGACGGAAGCGGTCCCGGCGTCGGCACTCCCGTCACCATCCATCCCGCGACGCCCGGCGGCGACAGCGCGAAATATCCGGCCGATCGCCCCAATATTTCCCCCGGATGCACGTACCTGGGCAGCGCGGCACATTTTCCGCACGCGGACGGGCTGTTCGTCAGCCACGTCGCTGTCCCGACTCGCATGCTCCGGGTTCTTCCCGAGGGTCTCGATCTTCGTCTGGCCTCACTGGCCGAGCCGGCGAGCGTGGCGTGGCACGCGGTCGCGCGGGCAGGGGACGTGAAGGACCGGTCGGTCCTCGTCATCGGTGCCGGACCCATCGGCGCGCTCGTGGTGGCGGTACTGAAGCGAGCGGGTGCCGGGAAGATCACGGCGGTGGACATGCACGAGTACCCGCTGAGGATCGCGCGCGCCGTGGGCGCGGACGCGACCCTCACCGCCACCGACGCCGACGCCGTCGCCGCGGTGGAAGCAGATGTCACCATCGAATGCTCCGGCAACCATCGTGGTCTGGCGTCGGCGATACACGGAACGGCACGCGGCGGCCGGGTCGTGATGGTCGGACTGCTTCCCTCCGGCGATCAGCCGGTACCCGTATCGATCGCGATCACCCGGGAACTGGATCTGGTCGGCTCGTTCCGGTTCAACGACGAGATCGACGAGGTGGTGGCCGCCCTCGCCGACCGCTCGCTGGTGGTGGATCCGATCGTCACGGCCGAGTACGACGTCGCCGATGCGCTCACCGCGTTCGCGTCGGCCAAGGATGCGTCCTCGTCGAGCAAGGTGCTCCTCCGGTTCTGATCCCGGGATTCTCGCCCCGGCCTCGTCTGCGGGGCACGGCTGTCGCATGATGGTCTCGACGCACCCCCGAGGTCAGGAGAGCAAGCTGATGAAGGAATTCACCGCCTGGATCGCTCGCGAGAACGAGGGCGCCATCGGCCTCTCCCAGGAGACGGTCGGCGAGTCGTTCCTGCCGCAGGGCGAGGTCACGATCCAGGTCGAATACTCCAGCGTGAACTTCAAGGACGCGCTCGCGCTCACGCCGAAGGGCGGAGTGGTCCGCGAGTACCCCATCGTGCCCGGCATCGACGTGGCAGGCACCGTCGTCGAGTCGCAGTCGCCGGAGTTCTCCGTCGGTGACACGGTCATCGCCCACGGCTACGACATCGGCACCGCCCGCCACGGCGGGTACGCGCAGTTCGCCCGCGTCCCGGCCGACTGGGTGGTGAAACTCGACGGCATGTCCACCCGCACCGCCGCCGCGATCGGGACCGCCGGTTTCACGGCCGCGATGAGCGTGGAGGCACTGCTGTCCCGCGGCGTCGAGCCGGGCAACGGTCCGGTGCTCGTGACCGGCGCGAGTGGCGGCGTCGGCACCGTCGCCGTCGACCTGCTGTCGGCGGCGGGCTTCGAGGTGGTCGCGTCGAGCGGAAAGCCGGAGAAGGCGGAACTGCTTACCGAACTGGGTGCGAGCAAGGTGATCGGACGCCTCCCGGAGCCCGACACGAAGCCGCGCCCGCTCGGCAAGGCCGAGTGGGCCGCCGCAGTCGACTGCGTCGGCGGCGCCACCCTCGCACATGTGCTCAGCACCATCGAGTACGGCGGCGCGGTCGCGGCGAGTGGGCTGACGGGCGGACCGAAGTTGGAGACCACGGTCCTGCCGTTCATCCTGCGCGGTGTCAGCCTGCTCGGCATCGACTCGGTGCAGTACCCGATCGAGCAGCGACGTCGGCTGTGGGGCCGTCTCGCGTCCGACCTCGCACCGTCCCGGCTCGAATCGATCACCCACGACGTTCCGATCGCCGACGTCGTCTCGGTGATCGACCAGGTGCGAGCCGGCACCTACTCGGGCCGGGCCGTTGTGGGCTTCGCCCCCGTGAGTACTTATTAACGTCCCGCGGTTAATAAGTACTCACGGGCGCCGGAGGCGCACGATCCAGGCACGGGAGTCGGCCGGGTCGATCACGTCGTCGAGTTCGAAGATCGTCGCCGCGTTCAGGGCCTTCCCGTGCTGGTAGGCGGCGTCGACGAGTTGCGCGAACGCGGTGTCGCGCTCGGCGGGGTCGTCGATGGCCTCGAGTTCCTTCCGGAATCCGAGCCGCACCGCGCCCTCCAGTCCCATCGCCCCGATCTCGCCGGTCGGCCACGCGACCGTGAACTCGGACGCGTGGAAGGAGCCGCCCGCCATGGCCATCGCGCCGAGGCCGTACCCCTTGCGCAGGATGATGGTCCCGAACGGGACGGTCATCCGCGCGCCCGCGACGAACAGTTTGCCGAACCGGCGAACCGTGGCTTCTTTCTCCGAGTCGGGGCCGACCATGAATCCCGGTGTGTCACACAGTGAGACGACCGGCAGGCCGAACGATTCGCACAGCTCCAGGAAGCGGGCCATCTTGTCCGCCGCGACCGCGTCGATCGCGCCGCCGAGGTGGTGGCTGCTGTTCGCGACGAGCCCGTACGGCGCACCCTCCACCCGGATCAGTGCGGTGACGATGCCGACGCCGTGGTCGCGGCGCAGTTCGAGGACCGAGCCGACATCGGCGATGGCCTCCACGGCACTGCGAACGTCGTAGGCGCGCAACCGGTTCTCCGGGACGACGTGGCGTGCCAGCCGCTCGTCGGGTGCCTCCCACTCGGGAAGCGCGCCCTGGAAGTACGACAGGTATTTCTTCGCCAGTTCGACCGCGTGCGCCTCGTCCCGGGCGAGCAGATCGATGACGCCGTTGCGCCGCTGCACGTCGACGGGACCGATGTCCTCCGGCCGGTACACACCGAGTCCGCCGCCCTCCACCATCGCCGGGCCGCCCATGCCGATGTTCGCGTCGGGGGTGGCGATGAGGACGTCGCAGACTCCGGCGAGGGCGGCGTTGCCCGCGAAGCAGCGTCCGGAGACGACCGACACCAGCGGGACCTTCCCGTTCAGTGCCGCCAGCGACCGGAAGGTGTTCAGGTCCAATCCCGCTGCCGGGCCGGCGTCGGTGTCGCCGGGCCGTCCGCCGCCGCCCTCGGCGAACAGGACGACCGGGACCTGCTTGCGGCCGGCGAGTTCGATCACCCGATCCGTCTTCGCGTGGTTGCGCATGCCCTGGGTTCCGGCGAGCACCGTGTAGTCGTACGACAGCACCACCGCCTGGGCGTCGTGCGGACCGAACACGTCACCGTTGACGGTGGCGAGCCCGGCGACGAGACCGTCGGCGGGGGTGTTCTCGATCAGGTCCTGCTCGGAGCGGCGGCTGCGCTGCGCGGCCAGGACCAGGGGCCCGTATTCGACGAAGCTGCCGGGGTCGACCAGATCGTCGATGTTCGCTCGTGCGCTGCGCCTCCCGAGCTTCGTGCGCTTCGCGATCGCGGCGGGCCGGGCGGCGTCGAGGGTCACCTCGTGTCGCTGCCGGATCTCTGCCAGGTCCGCGCGCTCACGATCCAGATCGGTTGCACTGTCGGCGACGTCACCGGCGTCCGACCCCGTGCGGTGGATCACGATCAGCGGGTCGCCGGCGTTGACGGTCTGCCCGGGCGACACCAGATTCCGCTCGACCACCGCGCCCGCGGGGGCGGCGATCACGTGCTGCATCTTCATGGCCTCGAGCACCACGAGTTGGGCACCGGACTCGACGGCCGCACCTTCGCCGGTCGACTCCACGACGGTCCCGGCCAGGTGGGCGCGCAGCACGTCCTCACCCGCCCGCAACTCGAGCGCCTCCGACGCCACCTCCGCCGGCTGGTGCACCTGGGCGGCGTCGACGAGCGCACTCATCCGCTCGGCGAGATGGTCGGTGCCGACGACGTCGTCGGCGAAGCCCGGATCCGCCAGAATCGCCCGGAGGAAGCCGATATTGGTGGGGACGCCCTCGACGACGAACTCGGCGAGCGCCGCATCCGCCTTGCGCACCGCGGCCGAGAACGACGCGCCCCGCGAATGCACGATCACCTTCGCGAGGAGCGAGTCGTACCGCGGGCTCGGTGACAGTCCGGGCCGCCCGTAGGTGTCTACGCGGACACCCGGTCCCGTCGGCGGGGAGAAGACGGACAGGGTGCCCGCGGCGGGGACGGCCTGACCGTCGGGGCGCATCGTCTCCATGTTCACCCGGGCCTGGATGGCGATTCCGCGCGCGGCAGCGTGTGTGCCCGACGTGTCGAGCCCCATGGCGCTGATCCCGTCGGGCAGCGACAGTTCCCCGTAGTCGGCTCCCCGGGCGATGTCGATCTGCACGGCGACGAGGTCGAGGCCCGTGATTTCCTCGGTGACCGTGTGCTCCACCTGGATTCGGGGATTGACCTCCAGGAAGACGAAGCCGTTGCGGGACACCAGGAATTCGACGGTGGCGAGTCCCCGGTACCCGACACTGGCACACAGTCGGGTCGCTGCCTCGTGCAGTTCGCTGCGCAGTCCCGGGTCGAGCCCCTGCGCGGGGGCGATCTCGACGAGCTTCTGGTGGAGGCGCTGCACGCTGCAGTCGCGGTCACCGACGGCCAGGGCCCGCGTCACGCCCGCCTGCGGTGCCGCCACCACCTGCACCTCGATGTGCCGGGCGCCGTCGAGAAGTGCCTCGGCGAACAGTGCCGCGTTGCCGAATCCGAGTTGCGCCTCGGACGCACACAGCCGGTACGCCTCCTCGATCCGGTCCGCACTCCGGACGCCACGGATGCCGCGACCGCCGCCGCCCGCGAGCGCCTTGATCATGATCCCGCCCGGGTGATCCGCGAAGAACGCGCGGACGCCGTCCAGGTCGGTGGGACCGTTCGTTGCGGCGAGCACCGGCACCTTCGCGGCCACGGCGGCCTCGCGTGCCGACGACTTGTCGCCGAAGATGTCGAGCACTTCGGGGCTCGGACCCACGAAGGCAAGCCCGGCCTCGGCGCAGGCGCGTGCGAATTCGGCATTCTCGCTGAGGAATCCGTAGCCGGGATGCACCGCGGTGGCACCGAACTCCGCGGCCGCGTCGAGAATGGCCGGAGTATCCAGGTAGGCGGACGGGCCGGCACCGCGGAGCGCGACCGCTTCGGTCGCCGCGCGCACATGGGGACTGTCCGCGTCGTCCTCCGCGTAGACGGCGACGGTGTCGACCGACATCTCCTCGGCGGTGCGGATGATGCGGAGCGCGATCTCGCCACGATTGGCGACCAGCAGGATCACTTGTACTCCTCGGCCAGAGCGAACAGGTCGGCCTTGCGGACCTTCCCGGTCGCCGTCATGGGTAGGGCGTCGAGCACCTCGACGGTGGGGACCTTGTAGGTGGCCATGTTCCGGGCCGCCCACTCCCGCAGTTCCTCACCCGAGACCTGACGGTCGGGGAGGAGCTGGACGAACGCGAACGGTACCTGACCCTTGCCCGGATCGGGCTTCGGAACCACCGCGGCCGACTGAATGTCGGGATGCAGCATGAGCAGTGCCTCCACCTCGGAGGGGAACACGCTCATTCCATTGGTCTTGATCATTTCCTTGTTGCGCGCCAGATAGTGCAGTGCGCCTTTGTCGTTCAGCTTGCCGACGTCGCCGGTCTGAAGCCATCCGTCGCGCAGCGCGGCAACGGTGGCGTCGGGTTTGCCGTAGTAACCGGTGAGCAGCGACGGACTGCGCACGATGATCTGTCCGGATTGCCCCAACGGCACCGGTGCCCCGGCCTCGTCGACGATCAGCACGTCGGTGCCCGGAACCGGAAGTCCGCAGAACACGGGCTCGCTGAGCAGATCCTCGTCGTCGGTCTGGAAACCGAGCGTGATGGTGTCGGCGGTGTGCGTCTCCGTCATTCCGTAACTGGCCTCCCGCAGCACGTGACCGGTGGCGTCGCGCCAACGACCGCGAATCGCGGGGTCGAGCTTGAGTACGAACGACACGGCCATCGCGTTGTCCAGGGTGGAGAAGTCCCGTTCGGTGAAGCCGGGCAGATCCATCAGTTCCACATAGTTGTCGACCGTCCCCACCATCGACGTCACACCACGACTTTTGACGAGCGTCGCCGCGGCCTCCGGATCCCAGCGGTTGAGCAGCACGACGGTGCCGCCGTTGATCAGCGGATACAGGATGCCGAAGTCCTCGCCGGCGATCCAGAAGACGGGCAGGAACCCGAGGATCACCGGGGGAGCCTCGCCCACCTGCCTGCCGCCGGCCAGTGTCGCGGTGGCGGCGGTGTAGACCATGTGCGCCTGCGTGTGTTCGCAGCCCTTCGGCATCCCGGTGGTGCCTCCGGTGTAGTTCAGTGCCGCCAACGCGTCGGGCTCCATCGGAATCGGTTCGGCGCGTGGGGAGTTCACGATCTCCACCCAATCGGTGGGTGCGGAGGTGAGGGGGAACGGCGGTGCGACGCTGGGTTCGGCGGGCAGCAGGTCCGACAGGGCGGTGATCGCGACGTGCCGCAACGCGGTCTGGCCGCGCACGGAGTCGACCATGGGTGCGAACGAATCCTGCGTCAGCAGGATCTCCACGCCGGCGTCGTCGAGTTCGTACGCGAGTTCGTGCTCCCGGAACAACGGGTTGATCGGGACGTGGACGGCGCCGATCTTCAGGATCCCGAGCAAGGCGACATGGAACTGCGGACAGTTGGTGAGATGGACGCCGACGCGGTCGCCGGCGGCCGCGCCCCGCTGCAGGAGCCAGCCGGCGAAGCGGTCCGACAGTTCGTCGAGTTCGGCGTAGGTGATGGCACGCCCGTAGAAGTCGATCGCGACCGTCTCCGGTCGTGCCGTCGCCCAGTGCCGCAAGTAGTCGATCACGGTGCGGCCCTCGATCGGGTACTCGACTGTCCGCGGTACCTGCGGTGGCCACGCGGCGTCCTGGAGTTCGCGTATCTCGGCGAGGGCCGATTCCAGGGCCGCGGGGTCACTCGAAGGCGAAGTGGGCATACCGAACTCCCGATTCTGTGCGGATGGTCGTTGCTAGGCGAAGCCGATGAGTCTTTCGGAGATGGCGGTCAGGTCGGCGGTGTACCGGCGTTGTTCGCGGGCCGTCGCGTCCACCAGTCGGGCGGCGCCCGCGAGTTGGGCGTCGGCGAGGGTCTGCGCGATGCGGGCGGGCGGCGCGCACGGCGTGACGTCACACGTGGCGATGATGCGCTCGATGAACCGGGTGTAGCGGCGGATGAGCCGGGTCTGCACGGTGGTCCAGCTTCGGCCGACCTCGGGGTCGAGCCGGGCGCGGTGCCTGATCAGTTCGAGGACGCGTCCGTTGGCATACACGGCCTCCACGAACGCTTTGGTGGTGGTGCGCAGCACCTCTCGCAGGTCCTCGCTCGCCGGTCCTTCCACGTGCTGCGACTCGAGGAACTCCTCGCACACGTCGGCGGCGACGGCGTGGAACGCCTCGTCCTTCGACGAGAAGTAGGCGTAGAACGTTGCCCGCGACACTTCGGCCTGGGTGGTGATCACCTCGACGGTCGTCCGGTCGTAGCCGAGTTCGGCGAAGCAGGCGCTCGCGGCGCGGAGGAGTTCGCGGCGGCGGGGGCCGTCGTTGTCCTTACGCGCCGACCGCGCCCGTTCCTGCGCCTCGCTTGTGGTCACGGTCACAGTATGTGTTGATGTTGACGTCAATGTCAATAGCTGCGGAGGCCCACGTGGTCGCTGCGGCACGGCCGACTCGCGCTGGCCGATGAGATGCGCGGCCATCGCCATTGCCAGCGGGTCGGTCATACGCCCAGTTGATCCCGCCCGTTTCTCGGTCCCGCGTTTCACAGTGTGTCGGCGAGCCAGTGCGCGGTCGGGGTCGAGTGCGGGAACCGCACTCGAGCGTCGGCAGCACGAGTTTGCGAGGGAGCGGGTGATCCGGGTCGTCGGTGCCGGCGATACGGCGGGTGGGAAGTGCTCCCATACGAAGGATGCGTTCGCTCGGAGCAATGCGACCGCACCGTTACCGGTGCGGTCGTCGAACGGTGCTCGACATCGGCTCTCGCGCACCGGGAACCGGGAGCTTAAAGGTAATCATTCATCGGATGGTGCTCACCCAGGGCCGCTGCCATGACGACGGCGCTACCGCTCGTCGGAGCGGGAGCATTCCAGGGATGAGGAAGGCGAAGGCGACGGGGTTGCGTCCAAAACAGTGGTGTAATAATCAGATTCGGCTCTGACCGGCGTGTCGTAGCCTAATGACGGCGGCCATCGAGTGACTCTGTGAGAGACCGTCCAAAGTCACTCGAGGAAGGACCACGCGATGACCACTGCCACGATATCGACCTGCACGAGTTCCTGACCGATGCCAGAGACTCGTGGACGGGTCCTCACATGAAATACGTAGGAACGACCGCCCGGTCTCCTTTTGCGGTTACCGACGCGGAGCGGCTGAGGATCGGACTTCGTTGCGTGCTGACGGGTTTGCACTGCATCGTTGAGTCTGGACCGCTGGTGGGGGCCTTGCTGGGCCGGCCGGGAAGGAGCCGGGCCGTCACCCCAAGCCCTGTTTCGGACACTGGTGCATAAGTTGTGACCCGATGAGAGTTGTACGCGCCCCTCATATCCGGGCGGCATACAACCCGTCGCCATCGTAACTATAGTTGTCTGCGCGATTCAGTGGACGGAACCCTGTGACAGGCCTGCGGTCAAGCGTTGCGGTTGACGACGACGGACACCGAGCCAGGTCGTTCGTTGACGAAGCACAACGCGACGACTGCCACGAGTGGCCCGGCGGCGAGCGTCGCGAACGCGGCGAGGAAGGACTTACCCGATGCCGCGAACACGGCTCCGACCGTGATCGGGACGAGCACACTGCCGATGTTCCAGAAGGCATTGGAGACGCCGGCGGAGGAACCCACGACATGGCTTGACACGAGTCGCGGGATCAGTGCCACGAGTAAGGGCAGGTAGCAGTACGCGGACAGTCCGAGGAAGGGGGCCGCGATCAGGAAGCCGAGCGGAGTGCTGAGCATGCCGAAGATGAGCAGGGTAACCGCGAAGCATCCGAGGACGATCATGGCGGGAACTCTGCGTGCGCCGTTGAAACGGTCCGAGATAATGCCGATGAGGGGTTTGCCGAATACGCCGAGTGCGGCAAAGAGCGCAACGATGAAGCCTGCGGTTGCGGGCGTTACCGAGTGTCCCTTGATCATCAGGGTGTTCGACCAGGTGATGAAGCCGTAGGTTCCCCAGCATCCGCCGAAGCCTGCTACCGCGACGAGCATGAGATTGCGGTTGCGGTTGCGCAGGATCGTCATGATGACCGCGCCGGTGGCGCTGGACTCCGCGGCTTCGGCCCGCAAGTCGACCGGGCCGGGACGGAGCAACATCCAGCAGATGCCGCCGGCGACGACGGAGAGGGCGCCGAAGACGTGGTAGGACGTCGTCCAGGCGAAGTGCTCGATCAGCATCGGGACGGTGGAGTTCGCGACCACGACGCCGATGGATGTCGCGGACAGGAATATGCCCATGGCTTTACCGAGCTCTTCGGGGCGGAACCAGCTGGTGATCAGTTTGACGCCTGCAGCGTAGTCGGCGCCGGCGAAGAGTCCGACAGCTGCTTGTACCGCGATGCCGACGGACGCCGAGGTCGTCGATCCGAAGATCATCATGAAGATGCCGGCCCCGATCAGGGAGGTGGTGACGATCGCGCGCCCACCCACCCAGTCGGTGAGGAAGCCGTTGCCAGCGTTCGACAGGACATACCCGATGTAGTAGGCGGTTGCGAAGGTGCCCAGGCTTGCCAGGGGGACCCCGAGGTCCTCGCCGACGAATACTGATGCGGGTCCCCATGTTGACCGGTCGACCGAGGTCAGTACCAGTGCCAGCCAGCACAGACCCAGGACGACCCAGCGGTACCGCGAGATCGGCGCAGACGCGGCGGTCAATCGTTCTGCCATGTCAATGGAGGTGTCGCTTCTCATGGCGCTGATCCTTTCGGGGACCCTGGTCGAGCAGAGCTCTGTTCTGGTCGACACCGGTGTACGTACTCGAGGTGTGAGCGCCTACCTCGGGGGTGCGTCACGTCACCCAGGTAGGCCGAAGTTGTGTGAATCACAGTAAGTCCGCACGAGCCCGATAGTCAACATAAGCATTGCGACACGTAATAGATACGTAGAAAGTACTCGTTGGAATGCTTCGATGTGCATGGCAGGATCACAGCGCGCGACCGTGCCGAGCTGCGACTATGGCGCTTGTCGGTTTGTACATTAGGAACTGTCGACCGGTCGAGGAGGCTCTTGTCTTCGGCGACTGGCGCGGTGAGCGGTTGAGTTGAAGGCTTGGGAACGTGGGAAGGTGAGGCATGACTGACGTCCGGTATCCCGATTCGGATGCGGCGCCCCTGGACGTTGCCGTGGGTGCTCGCCCGCTCGGAGTTGCCTCGACCAGTGCGAGGTCCGCTCTGCTCACCATTCTGGGCGAGTTCGTCGGTCCGCGACGGCAAGCGGTCTGGACCTCGACGCTGCTGCGCGCCCTCGCTGCAATAGGCGTGGAGCACAAAGCTGCTCGTCAGGCGATTTCCCGTATGGCGCAGGAGGGTCTGCTCGAGTCGGAGCGCTCGGGCCGACGCGTGCGGTGGTCTCTGACCGAGCGGGGTGCCACATTGCTTCGCGACGGTGCAGACCGAATCTACGGATTCTTGCGTGAAGACCGGAGCTGGGACGGCCGGTGGTTGGTCGTGAACGTCGCGGTGCCCGAGGTTCAACGCAGTCTGCGCCACCGTCTGCGGACGCAGCTCACATGGCTTGGCATGGGATCGCCGGCACCTGGTCTCTGGGTAATCCCGGACGCCGACAAGGAAGGCGCCGTCCTCGGGGTCCTCGAAGAATTGGGTCTTCGATCCAACGCATTTGCTTGGATCGGCAGCTGGGTTCCCGTCGAGGACGTTCAAAGCCTGATCTCTGCGGCCTGGACACTCGACGAGCTCGCGGCACAATATCGCGACTTCACTACTTGGGTCGCGGGAATGGCGCCTTTGACCCCGGCGGAGACATTTGTGGCTCAGGTGGCACTCGTCCATGAGTGGCGCCGTTTTCCCTTCCTCGATCCTGTCCTGCCCGCGTCGCTATTGCCCTCGGACTGGCCTGCGACGTGCGCGGTCGACGCCTTCATCGAAGGCCATGCGCGCTGGCACGACGCAGCCCAGGCTCAGTGGGAGGCCTGGGCCGCGGAAGAAGCTGGCTGACGGCCGGGTTTCCATCGGGTTCAACCCGTGCTCCGGGCGGCGGCTCCGGCCGGCGATGTGGCCAGCGAGTAAAAATTCTACATTTCACTTGACTAACGAAAGGTATTTGTAGAATATTAGAAAGGGGCGGCGTGTGGCCGAACCGATCGCTACCACTCTCCCCCTTCTGAAAGGAACCGGTTGTGACGTCGCTGTCTCTCGAACCGCGTGACTTCGAGATCGGTCTACACGAACCGCGGCACCCAGCTGAAATTCTCACCGGCTGTCGAGTGACGGCCCGCGGCGAGGACTGGGCTACGGCTGCGATGGTCCTTCCGCGGTTCGACTCGGCGCCGGAGATACCGCTGGGCTGGTTGGGCATCTTGGCGGATTCCGCTGCGGCGCAGGCTCTGGGCCGACTGTTCGCGCAGGGATTCGACGTGCGAACAGTCGACCTGCGTCTCGATGCTGTGGGAGCGGTTCCCGCGCCTGGGGCCGTGGTGACGGCGCACGGAGAGACGATCTCGTCCGACCACCGAACCGGTCTGAGCAGCGTTCGCCTCCGCGGGCCCGATGGCATGGATATCGCTGTGGGAACTGCGCGCTTCCTCGTTGTTCCCGGACAGCCCCCGCCTGGGCCCTCGGCCCCGCTCGTGAGGGACTCTGCCGTCCGGACCAATGTGGTCCCGGATTTACCGTCCCTGGACGAGATCTTCGGCATCACCGCGTCGGTCCGGCACGAAGAAACATCGACACTGACCGCGGAACTTCCCGCGGCGCTGTGTAACAAGCACGGCATCGTCCACGGTGGGCTTCATATCAGCCTGATCGACCACGCCATGCGAGCCCTCGTCGGGCACTCCGGGACTCAACGCGCACCTGGGGCTCCGGAACTGCTCGACCTCACTCTGACTTATCAGCGGCCCATCGTTCCGGCCGTTGACGCCACGGTGCTTCTTCGTGCCACGGCCGAACGTCGGGGCCGACGGATCACCACAGTAAACGCTGCCGTGCAGACCCTGTCGGGCCGCGTCCTGACCTCAGGGCAAGGCACATTCTTGTCCGCAACGGAGGAGCGCCCGTGACCAGCAGCGGCACCGACAGACAGTTCCCGCCACGATCGGCGACACTATCAACGATGGTCGAGTGGTCCGACACCGATGCTGCAGGGCATCACCACAATTCATCGATTTTGCGATGGGTGGAGGCCTGTGAGGTCCGCTTGTACCGCCATGTGGGTTTGCTCGAGCACTTCCCGAGCATGCCCAGAGTTCAGCAAGTTGTGAACTACACATCGAAGCTCTGGTTCGGCCAGCAGGTCACCACAACAGTCCGCATACGCGCAGTGGGACGAAGCTCTATCACATTCGAATTCGACGTCTACGGAGAAGAATTCGACGGACAACCTCGCGCTCGTGCCGCCCACGGAACGTTCACCTCCGTGCATGTCCTCCCTACCGACTCTCGAGCGACGCCGTGGCCGGACAGCATCTTGAACCTTGTAGACCCGCAGCAGTCATGTCCGGCCGCTGTCTGAGCACCGAGATCAGGGTGCTCAGCCGGACAATCGGCTGAGGTCGATTCCGAAATATTCCCCGACGGTTCCGTCGCCCACCGACCCCCTGCCCGCACGGCGACGTGCCGGACCCGGCGCAGTCAGGGAGTGCGGCGAGCCTGGACGTCGTCTACATCGAGCTGAACCAGGGGTACTAGGCCAGCCATTACACGTTCACCGGGCCGGGGCCGGGTGCCGCAAAACTGAGCCGTGAGAGTTAGAAGTTGGTATTCCCTGCGTCGACGGTAAGCTCGGTGCCGGTCATGAACTGGGCGTCGTCGGACGCGAGGAAAAGGACCGCATTGCTGATGTCATTTGCTTCGAGTCGTTCGACTGGAAGCGCATTCATGAAGGTTCCCCCGAACCGTGGGTTGGAATCGATGAGCTCACCGATGCGTGCCAGCCCACTCGTGAGCTCGGTGGCGACACCCGCCGGGTGCACAATATTGACCCGAATGTTGTGCTGGGCAAGTTCGTTGGCCAATGTTTTCGTGATGCCGACCAACCCATGCTTAGACGCTACATAGGGGGCAAAGAATGGCAGGCCCTTGACTCCACAGGTAGAACCCGTGCAAACGATGGATCCTCCGCCATTTGAGATCAGATGTGGTGCAGAGACAACCATTGTGTTCCAGGCGCCGGTGAGGTTCGTATCGATGACGTCCTTCCACGCCTCGGGGGTGAGCTCGTCCCAGGTCGCGAGTATGCAGATACCGGCATTTGCGACGACTATGTCGAGCCGCCCGAGTTCGGCGACGCCGTGATCGACAGCGGATCTGAGCTGTTCGAGATCTCGGACGTCGGCGGTGTGGCTGACGATCCGCCTTCCGAGAGCTTGCACCTCCTTGACCGTCTGCTCCAGATCCTCCGCGGTGGACATCGGGTAATCCGTTGTTCCGTAATCGGTGCAAACGTCCACCGCGATGATGTCCGCTCCTTCGCCTGCGAGGCGAAGTGCATGACTGCGCCCCTGGCCGCGCGCGGCTCCGGTAATGAACGCCACCTTTCCCGCGAGCCGTCCATTT
This sequence comes from Rhodococcus sp. NPDC127593, assembly GCF_042671975.1. Taxonomy (NCBI): domain Bacteria; kingdom Bacillati; phylum Actinomycetota; class Actinomycetes; order Mycobacteriales; family Nocardiaceae; genus Rhodococcus; species Rhodococcus sp. NPDC127593. The sequence continues at coordinate 58,052 of NZ_JBHXWI010000031.1, forward strand.
GAGGTCATTTCGTTCTCCTATTCAACAGTGAAACTGAACCAATCTTCATCGCCCTTAGGGCTCGCTACACAAATCGAGTCCAGGGCTTGTGTAGCCAGCGATCGCTCGCGTAGATGGACTTGTATTCGGTGTATGCCTCCAGTGCTTCGGGGTCGACTCGCGGACTAGGCCTGCTTTTCATCCCACCGAACGGCGCACCGGGGTCGAGGGTTGAGTAGTTGATCCCAAACGAGCCAGTTCGTACACTCCGGCGAAATCAAGCATCAGAGAGGCCCGATCGGTCGCGCTCATGCGACCCCAGGGGCCGCGGTCCAGAGCGTTTCGTGCCGACTCCACCGCACGCCCGATGTCACGCCGATTTCCCAGGGGAGCCCAACCGATCGCCTCCTCGGTGGCGGCCTCGATAACCTCGACCGAATCCGTGCTGTCGGCCGGCACCCACTCGCCGTCGACATAGAGAGATTTATGCTCGATCACGGGTACTCCTCCAGAAGCGGCGTGCCGCTTTTATGAATTATCACCTCTGGTGATTTGGGAACCGTGTCAGCCTTCTTCTAGGCTTCGATTCGATGTCTTCACTCCGAATAATCCCAGTGAAATTGCGAATACGAGGGCGCAAGCAGCCAAATAGAGAAATACTGACGAAAAGCCGAAGCTAGTGAATATGGCCGCTACGACGAACCCCTGGGCCAGGCCGGCGACGCGTCCCGTTCCGTTTGCGATTCCTGCGCCGAATCCACGCAGGTTGGTCGGAAATACCTCCGGTGCGTATGTGTAGAGAACTGATAGTGCAGCGAAAAGTAATGCGGTCAGCAGGAATCCTGATAGGACGGTAACGGTGGCATTGTCCGAGAAGGCGAAGAGCGTAAGAAGGGCCGCGACAAGCGCCATGCACACTGACCCCACCACGCGGCGTTCAAACCTGTCGATGATCGGATACACCAGGAAGGCGCCCAGGGCGCTTGCCAGTGACATGATGAAGGCAGCGTGCATTGACTGTTCTTGGGAAAGCCCGCGTTCCATCAGAAGGGTTGCGACCCAGCCGTTGAATCCGTAATTGATCAGCACGAAACAGCTCATACATACGGAAAGCGTGATCAGCCGTCCCAAATATTTACGGGTGAACAAGTCGGACACTCGCCCGGCGGGGACCGGTTCGGTGACCACTACCTCAGGGAGTTCCTTTCCGGTTTTCTGTCGAGCCTCGGCTTCCAACTTGTCGACCAGCCCCTCGGCTTCGGCCGCTCGCCCGTTATCGACCTGCCAGCGCACCGACTCCGGAAGAATGCGCATCCCGACCAAGGTTCCGATGATTCCCACACTTCCGATTGCGAATACCCAACGCCACATTCCAGGGCCCATCGGAATAAGAAAACTAGCGAGGCCTGCAACCACAGGAATTCCGATGCATCCAAATCCAAGTAGGAGTGCTTGATAACGTCCTCGGAGATGCTTTGGATACATTTCGCTGACAAAGACAAGTAGAACGCCGATCATCGCCTGGAGCCCCAGTCCGGTGAGCGCGCGGTAGACGCCGAGAGAGGTCACGTTCGGTGCGAGGCCTGTAGCCAGCGAGAACGCCGAGTAGAAGACAACGGAGCCTAGGATTATCGGGCGCCGACCCACACGATCAGCCAATCTCCCTCCCACCACGGCACCGATCATCATGCCGACGAAAGTGGTTGACGAGAGGAGCCCGATGGTGGAGATGCTCAGTCCCCACTCGGCTCGGAGCGCTGGTGCCGTGTATCCGAGCATGGCGGCATCCATGGTGTCGAAGAAGAAGAAGAAGGCGAGAAGCGTCATCCACTTCTTGTGTGTGGCTGTCGCTATCGGCAGTCGATCGATTCGGGCTTTGAGAACTGCAGCAGTGTCTTGCTGCCAAGAGAGCGGAGTAGTCATTGTTCCTCTGGGTTTTCCTCTTGGGGACCCGAGTCGGCTCGACGCGTCGGCGGTAGTGAGAGAGGCGGTTGGTCGGGCAAGCCCGGTCGGGTTCGGTACCCGTCTACAAAGGTCAGGGTGTTTGCGCGCAGGTTTCGACCCAGGGCCGGCCGGGCACCGTAGCGGGGGTGCCGTCGGCGAGTGTGATGGTCTCGAAGAAGTTCCGGTGCTGCATCTGAATGTCGTCGGTGAGTTCGTCCACTCGGCGGACGGGGGCCATCGGAACCTTGTGCTGTTGAGCCAAATCCAGAAGTTCGTCGCGGGTGTGGCTCGTCAACCACGGGATGACAAGTTCATCGACTTCATCCGGGTAGTCCATAGCCATCGCCCGGGCGTCGGTGTATCGGGGGAGAGAGGCCCACTCCGGTGAACCCATCATCTCGACGAACCGGTCCCACTCGGGGGCGGTTCGGGCGATGAGGGCGACGTGCCCGTCCTTGCACGGGAAGATTCCGAAGGGGTAGCGCCCGCCGGAACCGGGTGCTCGATAGCCGGCTCGGGTGAGCTCGATTCCGTAGTACTCGCCGACGGCACCGTAGATGCGTACGTAGGAGGCCAGTACTTCGGCGCCGCTGATTTCCACCATGGCACCAGTGCCTTGTCGGCGGGCACGGAGCACCGCCGCGCAGGTGGCCCCCGCCCCGCTGATCCCCAACTGCAAGGCCCCCAGCGCGTACGGGGCGGCGAGCGGCTCGCGGTCCGGATAGCCGGTGACGTGCATCAGACCGGACATCGCCTGCATCGCAATCTCGTTGGCATGCCAGTCGGCTCGGTGACCGGTGCGGCCCAGCGGTGACAGGGCGGTGACGACGAGCGCAGGGTAGTCGCGGCGGAGGGTATCGAGTGATACACCCTGGGCCTTCAATGCTTCGTCGTCGAGATCGGTGAGGAACACCTCGGCACCAGGAAGGAGGTCGGTGACTGCGCTCGTGCTGGCGAGCTTGTGGATGTCGAGATACGGGTCGGGCTCGGAGGTATCGATGCGCACAACGGTCGCGCCGACATCGGCGAGAAGTTTGCCGGTAAAAGCCGCGGACCGCGTACCGGAAAGCTCGAGGACCGTTACTCCGGCCATTGAGTCGTACATCAGTGAAACGCTCCTTCAGCGGTCAGACGATCGAAGTCCTCGGAGGCGACACGGAGAAGTTGGGTCATGATCTCTTCGGTGTCCGAGCCGAGCAACGGTGACGACGAGCGAACACGCGGGACAGCGCCGTCGAGGTGCCACGGAATACTGGTCGTAATCAAGGGGCCGAGGACGGGATGTTCGACCTCCTGGAAGAGCCCACGATCCCGGAAAGCCTGATCCTGCAATACCTCCTGGGGGGTCAGTACCGGCGTCGCGGCGATTCCCGTTGACTGGAGTTGGGTAACCAATTCCTCGCTGGAAACCGCGTCGGGGCGGGTGGAGACGAGATCGCCCTCGGGTGCATCATCGACGACGACCCACCGGCCGTCGCTGCACGGCACCACTTCGCGGCGACCGGTGGAGGTGGTGTTTCCGGTGGGTCCCGGCGCCTTTCCTGTGGTTGCGTACTCGACCATGGCCTCACCGAGCAGTGCGACGCATGCCTCGGTCTGGGAGAGATCGAGATGCCGTCCACCACCGGTCCGGGTGCGTCCGTTGAGGGCGGCGAGCACGAGGAAGGCGCCGTAGAATGAGCAGTTGAGGTCGGCCATCGCGGTCGCCGACGCTCCGACGACCGCGCCGTCCTCATATCCGATCACGCCCTCCAGTCCGGCGAGCGAACTCATGATCGGTGCGTATGCGCGTTGCTGGCACAGCGGACCGGTCTGGCCGTAACCCGTGGCCGACAACACCACCAGGCGGGGGCACTGATGCAACAGGTCTTCGATGGACAGGCCGAGTCGTTCGAGCCAGCCGGGTGCGAAGTTCTGGACGAAGACGTCCGCTTCGCGGAGCAGTCGCAGGAACAAGTCGCGGCCGGCCTCGGTCTTCAGGTTCAGCGTGACACTGCGCTTACTGGCACTCGCTTCGTGGAGTAGGCCGAAGCCTTCCAATCGCAACGTCTCGGGGTCGGCGAGCCCCGACATTTCCTCTCGTGGCACCCGCACCCGGTTGACGTCCAACTTGGCGCGGGATTCGACCTTGATCACTTCGGCGCCGAGTTCGGCGAGGATCCGGCCGGTCAGCGGTGCCGCGACCCCGGTCGAAACTTCGACGACCCGGATGCCGGACAGCCAATCAAGTGGACGGGGCGGTGTTGCAACCTCAGTGGGTTGCTTCGTTACGCGAACCATTTTTCAAGAGTGAATGTGATCGCCGTAACTGTCAAGGGGGACGAACTAAATTCTGTCGGCGGGTCGCTCCTGGTGAATGGGTTGCGCCTGTCGGCGGGGGCGCTTGACGGTGCGCCCATGAACTCGGGGCCACAGTTCGGGATCGATGTCGGCGATTTTCCACAGGGCGGGGAGCGCGGCGGCGAGTGCGACGCGTTCGTGGTCGGCCAGGGTGGAGATGCGCTCGGCGAGTGTCTGGTTGCGCAATTGCTGGTTCTCCTCGAGGATGCGCCGGCCTGCCGCGGTGATCGCGACCCGGACCTGGCGGCGGTCCTCGAGGCCCTCGCGCTTCTCGACCCATCCGGCCTTGGCCAGTCGACCGACGATTTCGGTCATGGTCGAAATTGCGCGGCCATCGGCGGCCGCCAGTTCGGTGATCGGCATCGAATCAGCGGCCGTGAGCTGGCTCAACACCAAACTTTGCGCGGGGCCGAGGGGGGCATTGGCGTTCGTTTCCCGCAGCCGATTGCCGATCATGGTCAGCGGGGGGCGACTTGCTGCTGCGATCTCCGTGGACTCGAGGGCGGCGGGGTTCCGGCCTAGTAGGCCCGGAATGGACAGAGGGTCGGATTCGGTGTGGGGGTCACTATCCATCAGCGTCACCTGTATGTCTCCTCGAGGTTGGTAAATCCATCAGGGGGTCCGTGAATGACCTCTTGACAGCGAACTCATCAAGAGTAATAGTACGGGAACTATGATTCGTGTCACGAAGTTATTTACCCTTGGTGAGTGGCAGCGATGCGGAGTGGGCGGATCAATTCTTCCGGCATGGGCCGCCACACCCTCTGCCGGTGCTGCGCCGACGCGAAAGGCACATGATGAGTGACAAAGTGCGCGGTCCCCTCGCCAACCGCTACACAGATCTGGTCGGTATCCGGCACCCGGTAGTTCAGGAAGGGATGGGCCCGTTCGGGACCACCAGACTGGCCGCGGCGGTGTCGAACGCGGGCGGTCTGGGCACGGTGAGCGTGCCTGGAACGGACGGCGACCTTCATGCGGCCGCAGCCGAGCTGCGCCGCAGCATCGAGGAATGCGCGACCCGCACCTCCGCCCCGTTCGCGGTGAACATCCCGGTGGGCCACGACCGTAACGGTGGGATCGCGACATTCGCGCGCATTTATCTCGACGCGGTGTTCGCGGCACGACGGGGCGATGCCGGGATCGCAAGCCGGTTGCGCGTTCTGACCACCTCTGCCGGATTCCCCGCCGGCCTGACCGCGAGGATCCACGACGAGGGCATGATCCACCAACACAAGGTGGGTGCCACGCGGCATGCCGTGAAGGCGGTCGAAGCTGGCGTCGACGTCGTCATTGCCGCCGGTTCGGAAATGGGCGGGCACGCACCGGCCAGCGGTATGCACACCTTCGTGCTCGTTCCGAACGTCGCCGCCGCGGTCGATGTGCCAGTCGTGCTCACCGGAGGCGTGCGAGACGGCCGCGGGTTGGCCGCCGCGCTCTGTCTCGGCGCCGACGCCGTCGCTCTCGGTACCCGATTCGCGGCGACCACCGACAACACCGAATGGCACCCCGCCTACCGGGACGCCCTCGTCGCAGCACAGGAAGGTGACGACCTGTTGATCGACGGCGTCTTCGGGCCGTGCCGGATGCTACGTAACCCCGCCGCGGAGAAGATGCGGACCGGCACCACCCCCCAGGCCGAGAAGATCGCCGCAATGCGGCGCGCCCAAATCGAGGGCGACACCGAAAACGGACTCGTGCTGATGGGGCAGGTTGCCAGCGGTATCTCCGACGTTGTCACGGTCGCGGAATACCTGCCCAGGATTGTTGACGAGGCGGCGGAGATCCTCACATCAATACAACCGTCTCCTAACACGCGATGAAAGGATACAAACGATGAGCAATGCCATCCTGGTAGAGCGCGAGGGACCGGTTGCCAAACTCGTCATGAACCGTCCCGAGAAGCACAACGCCCTCCGGTTCGCCGATCTCGATCTGCTGGTCGAGAAACTGCACGAGTTGGAGGACGACGACGACGTCAAGGTCATCATCCTCAAAGGAAACGGACGGTCCTTCTGCTCCGGACACGACTACAACGACGCCGCCAAGTCCTACGGACTCGAACCGGGCGCTGACGGAACGAAGCCGCGCCGCCCCAGTCAACGATCCCGGCTTTCGCGAGATCGCAAACTGGGGGAGAACTACAAGGCATTCCACTTCTCGCTCAAGCCGGTCATCGCGCAGGTCCAAGGTGTGTGCACCGGTGCAGGCATGTACCTCGTGGAACTGGTCGACCTCGCCATCGCCGCAGACACTGCCCGATTCAGTCACGCCGAGCAACGGTTGGGCTTGGCCGGTAACACTTGGCATCTGAACACCCAGATCCTCAAGTACGGGCCGAAGAGGGCCCGCGAGATCCTCCTGCTCGGAGACGAATTCGATGGCCGGGATGCGGAGCGATTCGGGGCGGTGAACCGGTCGGTGCCGGAGGCCGACCTCGAGGGCACCGTCCAAGCATGGGCCGAGCGGATCGCCCAGCATCCCAGAGATGCCTTGGTGACGGGACGGGCCATGTGGCAGCAGGCGATGGAGAGTCTGGGCGGAAGCGAGCAGTTCGCTCGCGGATATGTCGGGCACACCCTGGGCACGAACCTCAGATTCGAAGAGGACGAATTCAACTTCCTGCGAGAGCGCAGCCGGAGCGGCACCAAGAACGCCTTCGCGCAACGGGAAGGTCACTACTCAGTCAAGTGACGTTCAGGAACCACAAGTGTTGCTGAACAACCGGGACCCCAACCATCAGGAGGACCCGATGAACGGATCACCCAGATCGGACCGGATAAGGATGCATGCAGGCGATATGACTACTTCGACCTCCTGGCAGCAAGACTCGACTGCCATTCTCAAAGCCCGAATTGATCGACTGCCGCTTGCGACCGCCACACACAAAAAGTGGATGGTTCTCCTTGCTTTCTTCTTCTTCTTCGACACATTAGATGCCGCAATGCTCGGCTACACGGCACCTGCTCTACGGGCCGAATGGGGACTATCTATCTCTACGATCGGGCTTCTCTCGTCTGTCACCTTTGTAGGCATGATGATCGGTGCAGTGCTAGGAGGGAGACTGGCCGACCGGCTAGGTCGGCGGAAGATAATACTATCGGCTGTTGTCTTCTACTCGGTTTTCTCCTTGGCGGCAGCCCTCTCGCCAAATGTGATGTTTCTCGGTGCCTTCCGTGTCCTCACGGGAGTGGGGCTCCAGGCCATGACCGGCGTATTGCTTGTGTTTGTCAGTGAAATGTACCCAAAGCATCTGCGAGGTCGCTATCAAGCCCTCCTCCTCGGTTTTGGCTGTGTAGGAATTCCGGCCGTTGCAGGAATCTCCAGCATCGTTATATCAATGGGTCCCGGAATGTGGCGTTGGGTATTCGTGGTCGGAGGTCTGGGAATCATCGGAAGTCTGATCGGCATGCGCGTCCTCCCCGAGTCTGTGCGATGGCAGATCGATAATGGGCGAGAGGTCGAAGCCGAGACGCTGATCGGCAAGCTCGAGGACGAGGCGCGACGCAAAACTGGAGGGGAACTCCCCGAGGTTGTCGTAGCCGAACCGGTACCCACCGGCCGCGTGTCGGAGTTGTTCTCTCGTAAGTATATTGGCCGACTGATCGTTCTCTCCGTCTGCATGATCTGTTTCATTTTGATCAACTACGGCTTCAACGGATGGGTAGCGACCCTCCTCGTCGAGCGCGGGCTTCCCCAAACGCAGGCCCTGCACATAGCGTTTATGATGTCGCTGGCAAGCGTCCCGGGCTCCTTCCTGGCGTACCCCATCATCGACAAATTTGAACGCCGTAGAGTGGGCGCGGTCAGCATGGTACTCGTCGCGGTATTTCTTCTCGCCTTCGCTGTCGTGGACAGTCTCATTCTGATCGTCATCTCAGGGTTTCTGCTGACGGCGTTCTCGTACGTCGCACTGTCGGTTCTCTACACCTATGCTCCGGAGATTTTCCCGACAAATCTTCGCGGCCTGGGTGCAGGAATTGGAAACGGAATGGGACGCGTTGCCGGCCTAGCCCAGGGGTTCCTCGTAGCCGGTATCTACAACGGCTTCGGATTCGCTCCCGTCTTCGCCTACATGGCAGTCTGCGCTCTGGTATTCGCGATCACGATGGGATTCTTCGGAATGAATACGTCGAATCGGAGTTTGGAAGAAGTCTGACCGCACCCCCTTCACAATGAGGAGAAAAACTGTGAAACTCGAGACCGAACTGCCGGCAGGTCTTCGTCACGGCAACGAAGCGCCCGGTGAGGATGCAATCGAAAGGAACCTGCACGAGTTACTCGACGAACGGGCACGCCGCCGCGCCCTGGGCTCACGAAGTCGAGCCGGGATCACCCCCGAAGAGGCCGAGGTACGAATTACTCGCTTCCTCCGCAACCGCCTCGATGAGGAGTTCGAGGTCACCGACGTCGTTCAGCTGTCCGGTGGCGGTGCAAACGAGTGCTACTCGTTCCGCCTGTCCCGTGGCGGAGGATCCGAGCGGCTCGTACTCCGGATCAAGTCCCACGGGGCTTGCTGTGAGACGAATGTCCAGCGTGAGTTCTCCATGCTGAACGCCGTGAAGTCGGCGCTGCCGGTTCCGACGGCATACTGGATATCCCCCGGCTCGGACGACTTCGGCTCACCTGCGATGATCACCAGCTTCGCCGAGGGGGTCTCTGCACCAACCGATGCCGTTCCCCTCGCCACCGGACTGGGCACGGTGTACGGCCCGAGGCTGCAGAAATTGCTCGCCCCTCAGTTCGTCGAGCACCTCGCCCACCTGCACGCCTACGACTGGTCTGGTGCAGATCTCGAGGGATTCGATATTCCGAGTGCCCAGACGACCCAAGCCCTGGACTGGCGGTTGACTTTCTGGGACCGGGCGTGGGACGAGGATGCCTTCGAACCCCATCCGACGATCACACTTACTCGGGAGTGGCTCTGGCGAAACCGGCCGCCTGTCGATCAAGTGTCGTTGCTGCACGGTGACTACCGAAACGGGAACTTCCTCTTCGATGAGCACAGCGGCGAGATCAAGTCCGTAATCGACTGGGAACTCTGCTATCTGGGTGACCGCCATTCCGATCTTGCATACGCCATGCTCCCCGCATGGGGTTCGGTGGGGGAATCAGGAGAGTTCCTCAATTCGGGCCTGGTTGAAACGGAGCAATTCATCGCAGACTACGAGCGGATCTCGGGGCTCACAGTCGACCGGGAACGCCTGAACTACTACATGGTCTATGCGCTCTACTGGTCAGTGATCTCGCTGATCGGAACGGCCCCACGCAATGCAGACCTGCGGATGACCCAGCTCGATGTCATGTACAACTTCATCTATCCAGGTCTGGGCGCGTATTTCTCGAAAGAACTCAACCGACTCGTATCTGGAGTTTCCGCATGATTCCGACCGTTACTCAGCAACTTGAAGCGATTCGACGCAGGCTCACCGAGACCGTGGTACCCGCACTGCCCGAAAGCGCGCACTTCGCCCATGAGCAGGTCCTCTTGATCGATGCCACCCTCGGGTCCCTGATCGAATGCCATGAACACGAGTATCGATACGCGGTGGTCGAGTATCAGGATTACCGGACGACCCTCACCGCGTTCGCCCAGATGATCGCGTCGGACGAGCGCGACGTCATCGACATTCTGAATGAGGACGGGCCGAGTGCCACGGAGGCAGCAACCCCGCTTCACGTGATCACCGAAAAGACGCGTCGGATGAAGGTGCTCACCGAGCGTCTCTATCAGCAGCTGAGCGGCCGGCGTGCCGGAGGAGATTCATCGGCGGCTGACCTCATGGCGAGCCTCGCCGCGCGGCAGGTCGAACGCGAGGCCTCCTGGTTCCGTCAGGCAGGATTCACCCGGGACGATGCGATGCCGATCGGCACGCTTCTGGAGGGTTACCGGTGATCGAGCATAAATCTCTCTATGTCGACGGCGAGTGGGTGCCGGCCGACAGCACGGATTCGGTGGAGGTCATCGAGGCCGCCACCGAGGAGACGATCGGTAGGGCTCCCCTGGGAAACCGGCGTGACATCGGGCGTGCAGTGGATTCGGCACGAAACGCTCTGGACCGCGGCCCCTGGGGTCGCATGAGCGCGACCGAGCGGGCCTCTCTGATGCTTGATTTCGCCGACGAACTCGAGGCCCGCGCCGACGACACTGCCACCCTGGTCAGCCGAGAGAACGGCATGCCGATCACGCTGTCGCGGGTGGCCAATGGATCCGGCCCGGCGGCGACGCTTCGGATGTACGCCAACTTGGTGGCGGACGCGGAGACCGAGGATGTCCGTGCCAGTCTGCGCGGTTCGACCATCGTCCGACGAGAACCTGTTGGTGTGGTGGGTGCGATCACGCCGTGGAACTCGCCGCAGACGCTGGCGGTCATGAAGATCGCGCCGGCACTTGCGATGGGGTGCACCATCGTCCTCAAGCCGTCGCCCGAAACCGCGCTGGACGCCTTCGCGTTCGGAGAAGCGGCGAGCGCGGCCGGGATTCCGGGTGGAGTGCTCAACATTGTGCCAGGCGATCGCGACGCCGGTGCGGCACTCGTCTCACACCCTGCCGTCGACAAGATAGCCTTCACCGGTTCCACGGCGGCGGGGCGAGCAATCGGTGCCGAATGCGGTCGGTTGATCCGACCGTGCACATTGGAACTCGGCGGCAAATCAGCATCGATCGTCCTTGACGATGTCGACCTGAATGTCTTCGCCGCCGGCCTGCCGGATTCGAGTTTCCGCAACAACGGTCAGATTTGCGCGCTTCAATCCCGAATCCTCGCTCCGCGTAGTCGATATGACGAGATCGTCGATGTCGTCGCCGACCATGCCCGCAACCTCGTGCTCGGAAATCCGTTGGATCCCACAGTGACCTGTGGGCCGATGGTCAGTGCAGTGCACCGCTCCCGGGTGCTGGCACACATCGATGGTGCACGTTCTGGAGGCGCCGTCCTCGTGACGGGGGGCGGTAGGCCAGTCGATCAGGAGCGTGGGTGGTTCGTCGAACCCACCGTGTTTGCCGGTGTCTCGAACTCGGATCCCATCGCCAGGGAGGAAGTCTTCGGTCCAGTCATCGTGGTGATCCCCTATGACGGTGACGACGACGCAGTCCGGATCGCCAACGACAGCAGCTACGGGCTGGGCGGCTCCGTCTGGACACAAGATGAGACCCGCGGGCTCGAGATCGCTCGACGCGTACGGACTGGCTCGTTTGGGATCAATTACTACACCCTCGACCCCGGTGCGCCGTTCGGTGGGATGAAGGACAGCGGCCTCGGCCGCGAGTTCGGCCCCGAAGCACTGGAGGCCTACACCGAATACAAGTCCATCTACGCGAGCGATCGCTGGTTACACAAGCAGTAGGTCGGCACCACTTCAGGTTCTGCCCCTCATCGGAAGGAGTATTCATGTTGCGGATCCGTGCCGCCGTGGCGAGAGAGAAGGAGGCACCGTTATCACTCGAGGAACTGACGCTCGACGACCCACGATCCGATGAGGTACTCGTCGAGGTGTCGGCCGTCGGGCTCTGCCACACCGATGTGGCAGTCCGAAACCAGTGGATGCCTGTGCCTTTGCCGATCGTTCTCGGACATGAGGGTGCCGGCATCGTCCGCGCCGTGGGCAAATCGGTCACCAAGGTTGCCCCCGGGGATCGCGTCGTAATGACCTACTGGCACTGTGGCGAATGCCACTACTGCGCAAGCGGGCACCCGGCCTACTGCGTCGATCACGCGACGTGGACGACGGGCGGGAGCAGACCGGATGGAACCAATGCTCTACACGGAGACGGATCTGTGCACGGATTCTTCTTCGCGCAGTCGTCCTTCGCCACTCATGCGGTTGCGACCGAACGCAATGTGGTAAAGGTCGGCGCGGACGCGGACCTCGTTGTGGCGGGTCCGCTCGCGTGCGGACTTCAAACAGGCGCCGGAACCGTAATGAACAGACTAGCTCCACCAGTGGGGTCCAGCATCGCAGTCTTCGGTGCCGGAGCGGTGGGACTAGCGGCTGTCATGGCAGCCAAGGTCGTCGGGTGTACCACCATCATCGCTGTCGATGTCCATCCTTCTCGGCTGGACTTGGCGCAGGAACTAGGTGCTACACACACGATCGACGCCTCGGATGGAAGGGACGTCATGCAGGCCCTCCGGTCTGTCGCACCGTCGGGTGTGAACTACAGCGTGGAGACGAGCGCGGTACCAGCGGTGGCGGCACAAGCGATCGACTGTCTGGCGCCCACGGGGACCTGCGCAATTCTGGGTGTAGGCCCCAGGGGAACAGAGCTTTCGACAGATATGACGCGCCTTCTTTCCACCGGTCGCACCATCACGGGCGTGGCAATGGGTGACACCCGCCCTGAGGAGTTCATCCCTGTTCTGCTCGACCTCCATCGGCAGGGACGATTTCCAGCGGACCGGCTGATCACCACGTACACCCTCGACGAGATCAATCAAGCCATCGACGACGCCGAGACCGGCAAAATCGTGAAGGCAGTGCTCGTCCCGGGGTGAGCACACCGGTGACCCGCGCAGCCCTCGCACTTGCTCGACACATTCGATGCCGCGACGTCGCCGCCGCGCTTGAACTGAACACACGTCGGGTCCACCGTATGTGGCTCGCCGACGCCGAAGTATACGAACCCTGATCGTTCCTGGCCTGGCCGGTGTACACGTGACGTGGGCAAACCTGTCAAGCCTGCACCACACCAGGGCCCCGGATCGACCACTTCCACCCACGAGAGGACAGCGCGATGGACCTCAAGGTCACCCGCTACGAAATCCGCGAGAATGGTGTCGCCACGGTGTGGCTCGACCGCCCTGGCCGCGGCAACTCCTGGACGTCCCGCATGAATGCTGAGCTCCGCTGGACCATGGCAACCCTCGATGCGGATCCCGCCGTTCGGGCTGTGGTCCTCACCGGCGGCGGTAATCAGTTCTGTGTCGGCGCCGATACCAAGGCGCTGGACTTCTACACCGAGACCGACGAAAAGTATGCCGACACCGTCAACAAGCCCGACTTCGCACGCCCCGGCCACGGGGTGAATCCGGAATTCGACCACGACCTGGTGTGGATGTGGGGCCTACGCGTCCCGCTGATCGCCGCCATCAACGGACCGTGCGCCGGTATCGCGGTCGCCCTGGCCGGTTACTGCGACCTCCGCTACGCCGTGGAGGGCGCCAAGTTCACCACCGCGACCCCGCGCCTGGGACTGCCCGCCGAGTACGGACTGGCCTGGCTGCTGCCCCGCATCGTCGGATTGGCGAACACCGCCGACATCCTCATCACCGGACGCATCCTGCGCTCCGAAGAACTCCTTCGCATGGGTTTCCTGAACGGCGTACATCCCCGGGACGAGCACTTCCTCGACAAGGTCTACGAGGTCGCCGACTACATCGCCACCCAGGTGTCCCCGGCCTCCGCGACCGGCGCCAAACGCCAGATCTACGCCGAGCTTCTCCACTCGAATGTCGGTACTGCAGTGGAGGATTCGAAAGACCTCATCGAGCAGTTCATGCAGCAGCCCGACTTCAAGGAAGGCGTGGCGGCCATGGCCGAACGGCGCGCCCCGCAGTTCGCGGCGCCCGCCCCCGAGACGCTGCCCGCACCTCCCGCATGAGCACCCCTCCCCGATCCACCGCGAGCGACCGCAAGAAACGGACCACACCTGATGAACACACCCTCGACCACAGTTGACGAACACACCGGCCCCGCCGCGGACGGCTTCCGGTGGAGCCGCGACACCACGGACGCGATCGTGCGGGGCCGTACCTGTCGTGTCTACCGCCACCGGCGCACCGCCGTCGCGCAGCTGTTGCTCGACGCCCGGCACTGGGGCGATAGGGTCCACGTCGTGCAAGGTGAGCGCCGGCTGACCTTCGCCGAGCACGAACGCGCGGTCGCGCGGATCGCCGAACACTTCCGGACGCTGGGCGTGGGCGCGGGCGATCACGTCGCCCTGTTCGCCCGCAATCACGCGGAATGCACGATGGCGTTCTGGGCCGCGCACTGCCTCGGCGCCGTGGTGGACCTGTGCAACGCCTGGTGGAGCGCCGCCGAACTCGAAGGTGCCCTCGACACCGTCCGCCCGGTCCTGATCGTCCACGACGACGACACCGAAGACCGTGTTCCCACCGGGATCACCGGGGTCAGCGTCACCGACCTCGGCCCGATGCTGCACGGCGACTCCGCACCCGAGCTACCCCTGCCCGAGGTGGCGGAGGACGACCCGGCCCTGGTCTTGTTCACCTCCGGCAGTACCGGAGCGGCCAAGGGTGTGCTGCTGTCCCAGCGCTCGGTCGTCGGCAACATCCACAACCTCCTTCTGGCGACCCACCGGCTGCCCGGCGAACTCGACCGCGACGGCGCCGCCAGTGTCAACATGGTGACCGTGCCGCTGTTCCACCTCGCCGGCGTGCAGGTCATGACCGCCGCACTGGTCACCGGGGCACGGTTGGTGTACCAGGACGGCCGGTTCAATCCAGCGGAGGTCCTCCGCCTCATCGAGCAAGAGCAGGTGACGACCTGGGGTGCTGTGCCCGCCATGGTCACTCGTGTCATGGAACACGAAAACTTCGTCTCTGCAGACACGTCCAGTGTCCGGTCGATCCCCCTCGGCGGGTCCGCGTCGACCCCGGCATTCCGGCGCACCGTTCAGGAGCGGTTCCCCAACCTCAAGGGTGGCGGTGCCGGGTCGATGTACGGGCTGACCGAGGCCGGTGGCCTCCTCGCCATGGGTACATCCCGTGAGATCTCCGAGCGCCCGGGCTGCGTCGGCAAACTGCTGCCGCCGATCGAGGTGACGATCGCGACCCCGGACGCCGACGGTAACGGCGAGATTCTCGTCAACTGCCCCGGCCTGATGAGTGGGTACGTCGACCCCGACCTGGAATCGCTCGTCGACGCCGACGGGTGGCTGCACACCGGTGATCTCGGTCGCGTCGACGCCGACGACTACCTCTACCTGAGCGGCCGGTCGAAGGACATCATCATCCGCGGCGGAGAGAACATTTCGTGCGCCCACGTGGCCGCGGCCCTGACCACCCATCCGGCCGTCGCCGAAGCAATCGTCGTGGCCCTGCCGCACGAGGAGCTCGGCGAACAGGTCGCGGCCGCCGTCACCATCCGGCGCGGCATGCCGGTCAGCACCGACGACTTGCGCGCACACGCAGCCACAACGCTCGGCCGCTTCCAAATCCCCACCCGCTGGTGGTTGCGCAACGACATGCTTCCCACCAGCGCGTCCGGGAAGGTGATCCGCCGCAATGTCGAGGCCATGTGGCTCGAACGCGGTGCCACCGACCTGATCGATAACGACAACTGACAGCCCATCCCACAGATCGGCGCTCCCCATGACGACCCCTCCCCCAGACGCCGGGTCGTCCGGCCCCCTCGCCGGCCTCCGAGTCCTCGAGGTCGGGGGCATGGGACCGGCGCCCTTCGCGGCAATGACTCTCGCAGACCTCCGACCAGCAGAGCGCGGCCGCCCGCCGCGGGACGGGTCGCAGATCCGCCACCGCGGGAAACGATCGATCTATCCCGATCTCAATGCTGACGCCGACCGTGACGCCCTGAACGACTACGCCCCGGATGACCGGCTGGGGACAAACCGGCCCGAAAGCAACGACCGCCGGACATGATGTCGGACACCTGGCCGGCACGGGGCTCCTGCATGCCATCGGCGACGAGGAACACCCACAGATCCCTCTCGCGCAGTTGTCGGCGACTTCGGCGTCGGTGCAATATATCTCGTGATCGGCGTCCTCGCCGCCCACATGGGGACACTGATCTACGGAATGCTCGCTGCCGGCGGTCGACGGACCGGCGCCAATCCAACCTGATGGATTGCGGTACCCGTCCTACTCAATCTACGAGACCGCCGATGGCAAGCACATGGCGGTCAGTTCGATCGAACCGCAGTTCTACGACACTTTTGTTCGTGATACCCGCGCCCAGTAGTAGTGGCGACAGCAGGAGCACCGTAATGAGTATCGAGCCCGGTCGTCACCCCCACGAGCGTTATGACCCGACCGTGCTGGCGATGCCAATCGGCCACGACCGTGAACTCTCAGAACTCGATCGTCTGGTCGATCGCACGCGAACTCGGTCCGCCACCATCGCTCTCGTCGAAGGTATGCCCGGAGTGGGGAAGACCACGCTGATCTCCAGGCTTACCGACCGATGGCCGGGCTGGCACGTCCGCACCGCGACTGGTGCCGCGTGGAGACGCACCCGCGCTTGGGATGTGACCGAGCAACTCCAGAAGATGCCGGTCTCATACGCCGACCCGATCGACGCGGCCGCCGACTACTCGGCACTCGCCTGCCGGCCGACGGTCCTCGTGGTCGACGACGCACACTGGGCAGATATCGAGTCGCTGCGGGCACTCTTGACTGCGGTGCAACACGGCGGCTGCCCTCTGGTCGTGTTGCTGGTCATCCCGGATCCCCTTCCCGACGACGTTCCGCCGGAGTCCGTCGCTCTCTTCGCGCAGCACCGCGGCTGTACGGTGCGAGTCCGCCCCCTCACCCCGGCCGACATCGCAAGATTGGCAATGTCTTTCGCCCGCGTCGACCTGACACCGTTCACGGCACGACAGCTCTACGACCACACGCTCGGCAAACCACGACCCATACTCCAACTACTCGAAGAGATTCCCCGCGACCGGTGGTATCAGTGGCAGGGCCGGCTCCCGTCGCCCCGGGAGCACGCAGCCGCGGTTCGCCGGGCGCTGGCCCGGTGCCCCGCCGACGCGCGCGCGTTAGCGGAAGCTGCTGCTGTTCTCGGCACCGAATGCCCGCTTCCGACCGCAACCCAACTCGCGGGCCTCGACGACCCCATCCCCGCCCTGGAAGTGCTTCATAGCGTCGGCCTGATAAAAATGCGGTCACAGACAGGTGTGGTCACCCTGGTCTTCCCCGAACCGATGACACAGGCCGCGGTGGCCGATGAGATCGGACCAGCCAGATGGCGCGCACTGCACGAGCGCGCCATCGCCCTCGTCGAGGACGAGGGAGCCGCTCTGTACCACGCCGCCGACGCGGCACCGCTGCCCGACGCGGGCCTCGCCGACCGACTCGACCGATACGCCGACGACCGGGCCGGCGCCGGCGCTTGGTCGGAAGTAGCCAAATCACTGATCATCGCGAGCCGAATCAGCCCAGACCCGGATCACCGGACAGACCGCCTCGTCCGAGGAGTCGACGCACTGACCGGAGCTGCTCTCCTCCCGCAAGCACTGACCTACCTCCTCGACGTCGAAGCCGCACCGGCCGGACCGAGACGGAGTGCCGTCCTCGGCTACCTCGCGATACAACGCGGACGCCAGGCGGAGGCACATCACGCGCTGACCTGTGCATGGGAGGCTCTGGGAGGTCCGGCCGATGAACCCGACATCGCGGCGATAATCTGCCAGCGAATGGTGCTGCACTCGCTGGCAGAACTCTGCACCGACGACCTGGTGATGTGGGCGGACCGTGCCGCATCCCTCGTCGACTGCGGGACGCCCGCTGCAATCGAATCGGCGGCGATCCGTGGGTTGGGGCTGGCGATGGCCGGGCGAACCAGCGAGGCACTGTCCGCCTACGCCCAACTGGCCGCACGAATCCGGCTCGGAGAACAGCGACAACGCGTTGGAATGGCGGAAGGTTGGCTCGCTCTCGCCCTCGACGATCCGGAGACCGCTCGCGCCGAACTCGAAAGGGCCGAGTGTACAAACCATCGCGGCGGTTCACTCCGGATCTCGCTGTGGGCACAAGCATGGTTGGCACGCGCCTACTTCGTTCTGGGAGACTGGGACGACGCACTGCGTACGGTGGATCGCGCGGCGGCACAACTCGACACGTCGGGTGTGAGCCTGCTCCGGCCACTCGTTCATTGGACGGGCGCGCAGATTCACGCCTTGCGTGGGAACTGGCTGGCCTCCCGGCAGCATCTCCGCCTCGGGCGTGCCGGCAACCACGACTACAAAATCATGCTGGCCCCCGCGCGGATTGCCATGGCGCAGTATGCCGAAGCATCCGCTGATTACGTGAGCGTCCTCCGCTACCTTCAACCGCTACGGGGAATCGACGATCGGCATGCAATGAACGAGCCGGGCTTCTGGCCCTGGGCCGACACGTATGCCAACGCACTTGTCGTGACCGGCCGGGTCGAAGAAGCTGACACATTCCTGCGACCCCACGAAAGCCTCGCAGCCACACGAAACCACCGATCCACGGCTGCGCGCCTTCGCACCATTCGAGGCCGAGTCTCGGGTGCACAAGGTGACATCGACAAGGCAATCGAATCATTCGAAGCGGCCCTCGAGGACATTTCGGAATTATCGATGCCGTACGAGCAGGCCCGCATCAACTTCGCGTACGGACAGACCCTGCGCCGTGCCGGACGTCGCCGAGATGCCGATGCGGTGATGCGCAATGCCCGTGAACTCTACGTACTACTCGCTGCGGAGACCTATGTGAAGCGATGCGAACGTGAACTCCAAGCGGGAGGCCTCAAAGTCAGCGCGTCGAGGGACAACGAAATATCCATACTCATCACCACACTGACTCCGCAAGAGCGCACTGTGGCGATACTGGTCGCGTCCGGAAAACGAAACAAGGAGGTCGCAGACGAACTCTTCGTGTCCGTCAAGACAGTGCAGTACCACCTGACCCGCGTATACGCCAAGCTCGGCATTCGCTCGCGTAGCGAACTTGCAGCCAACTTGCCACCTCGCAATGACGCCGATCCTGACACATATTCCCCGTGATCGCGAGCTGTTGACCTGGCCGTTGCCCAACGCGGCCGCAGAGCGTCACGCCGTCGAACGCTTCGTGGAGCCGGTCTTCAGGATTCGCGAGTCTCCGTAGCCGATCGCGTGGGCTCGAGCACGAACAACCGGAACTCACGTCCGCCGGACCGTCGATGCTCCATGAGGTAGCCGGGCCAGTAGTCGACCACCAGCTTCCAGAGATTCTCGCGTTCGTCCCCAGTGATGATCCGGACGCTCATGCGGGACTCGTGCGACCCTGCCTTCACCACGGCCTCGTCCGCGGCACGCAGGTTCACCGACCATGCCGGGTGCTCGGGGCGGCCCCAGTTCGAGCCGGTGACGATGTACCCGTCGCCGTACGGAATGCACAGCAAGGCCGTCGTCCGTGGGGTGCCGCTCTTGCGACCCGGGACCGTCACCTGCAGGGACTGCAGTCCGGCGATGCCGATGAGGCTCACCCGGTTGCCGGTCCACGCGCGCAGGTGCGATTCCAGCCAGATGATGATCGGCGCCATCCGCATCACCCATTCCCGGGTGCCGAGCCAGCGCGCGAGAATGCGGAGGGGATTGCCGAGCCCCCGCGGTCGGGGAAGCGGTGTGGGGTCGGAGTTCATGGTGGCCATCTTTCCTCAGATGGCGGATCGGGGCCGACCGCGATGAGTTTTGCGTTCCGCGTGGGTCTAATGGTCAGGTCCCACCGAAAAGACCTCGATTTCAAGCCTTGACCCGAACAATGGTTGAGGTTGCAGGATCGGTCAGTAGCAATTCGAGCAACTCGACAGGGAGTACAGATCATGTCCAACACTGGAGCCACGATTTCTGCAACCACGACCTCACGGATCAACCCGGCGACGCTCGAACTGAGCCGGCCCTGGGCGGTCGTCGCGACCGTCATCGGAGCGCTCGTCCCGAACCTGGTCATCTGGCTGCTCGGGCTCGCCGCCGGCGGGTCGTTCGAGATGACGGATGCCGGCACGACCAGCAGTGTCGCCCCCGGAGGCGTCGTCATCCTGACGGTGGTTCCGACGTTGATCGGGATGACACTGGCCGCGCTCATCTCACTCAAATGGGTGGCCGTCATCCGGCCTGCCGAAGTGATCGGCGCGCTGCTGCCGCTGGCGACGATCGCGCTCACCGTTCAAGCGGACTTCGACACCGCCAGCACCGTCGCACTGGCTGCCATGCACGTGGTGATCGCCGTGGTGATCGTCGTCGGCCTCGAAGCGATGCGGCGGCCCCTGGTCCGTCGCGCGCAGGTCTAGGGGGTGCTGTTCACCGGCGCATGAGCCTCGATGGTGAGTGCGATGTGCTCGACGATCCGCTTCTGCGAGATCTTCGGGCTTCCGGTGAGCCAGCGCTGGTACAGAAAGGCGATCGCCCCGAACAGGGCAATCGCGTTCAGCTGGGTGTTGACGGCGTCGCGGGGTGCGCCGTCGACACCCAGCATTGTCAGTGCCGCCGCCATGGGAGTGGTGAACTCGTTGACGAGTTGTTCGCCGCGCTGGGCCAATTCCGGCACCGACTGCGACTCGACGAACATGACGCGTCCCCGCCGCCGGTCCTGGGCTATGTAGCCGGTGAACGCCTTCACGACGTGGCGGACGAGTTCGCCCGGATCGGCCGGGCCCGTCTCCAGGGCTCCGAGCAGGGTGTCCCTCGCGCCCAGGACGACGTGGTCGAGGAGGGCGATGAGTAGCGCCTCCCGGTTGTCGAAACTCTCGTAGAAGTAGCGCTCGGTGAGGCCCGCCTGACGGCAGGTCGCCCGCATCGTCGTCGCTGCCGTTCCCTCGGTTCCCATGATCTGCAGGCCGGCCTCGATCAGTGCCGCACGCCTGGCCGCGCGGCGGTCGTCTGGCTCCTGGCCACGCCATTTGCGCGGTGCCCCACGAGGGTTCTGGCTGTCGGTCATGCCGTCATCGTCTCATCGATCCCGGTAACGATCGGGGAGCCCGCGCGGCCCACTGTTGACATCAGGTGATGTCAACAGTCATCCTGAATGCAACACGTTCCACATCGAGCGGCATCAGGAGATCGTCATGACCACCACAGAGCTTCCGTCCCAGCGCCGTTCGGCGCTGCCGCCGCTCGGGCCCGACTCGCTGACGTGGCACCGGTTCGGCGACTGGCGAACCGCGCTGCTGATCTCCTGGTCGGGCACGCTGCAGGTGATGCATCCCGTCATCGACACCGCTCTCGTGCAGCACTCGACCGTCTTCGGCAACGAGTTCGCCCGGCTGGCCCGTTCCGCGGGGCCTATCATCCGCGCGCTCTACGATCCGACCGGCGCGGAGGCCCAGATGATTCGCGACATGCACAAGGACATCAAGGGCACGACGGACGAGGGGCGGCGGTATCACGCGCTGAATCCCGGTCCGTACTTCTGGGCTCACGCCACGTTCCTGGCCACGCAGTATGTGGTCGCCGAGTACTTCGGTGAACCGCTCGGTGACTCCGAGAAGGAGCAGCTGTATCAGGAGTCGAAGCAGTGGTACGCGCTCTACGGGGTGTCGGCGACCAACCTGCCCGAGACGTACGCCGATTTCGTGGACTACTGGGACGACATGGTCTGCACGGTTCTCGAGAAGACCGAGACGGTGCGCAGGTCGCGCCTCCTCAACGGATTACCGACGCCTCGTCCCGACGATCGCATTCCCGCGGTCGTGTGGCGTCTCGTCGGTCCCGTGCTCGGACGGCTGCTCGTGTGGATTGCCCGCGGAACGCTGCCTCCGGTCGCGCGCGACAAGCTCGGCTGGGAGTGGTCCGCGGCCGACGAGCGCAGGCTCCGGCGATTCGGCAGCGGTGCGGATCGGATTCCGGTGCGTTCCCGAGCGATGGCGGCTGACACCGGTCGCGCGGAGGGCGTGCGACGGAACGGTGTCACGCGCGCCGAAGCGTCGTTCCCTCGCGTTCGGTTGCCCGGGTTCGGCGCACTAGTTCTCCGGACGCCGCGCACGCGATGCTCCCCGTGATCGACGGATCGGACGGTGATGACGTCGCCGAACTGCTGCGGTACCTGGGTCGCAGGCCCGACTGGAAGGCCCGACCAGTCAGGTGCGGCGCAGCCCGTCGAACGTCAGCTCGACGACGGCGTCCGCCAGGTCGGCGACGGTGCCGCCGGTGCGCGGGCGGTACCACTCGATCAGCGAGTTGACCGTGCCGAACACGAGCCGGCTGGTGAGCGCGGGATCGATGCCGGGCCGCAGGTCTCCCTCTTCCGCCGCCGCGACGACGAGGTCGCTGACGAACGCGTCGAACTCGCGGCGGCGGGCGAGGGCGCGACGCTCCACCGCGGTGTTGCCCCGAACGCGCAGCAGCAGCGTCACGTAGGGAAGCTCGGCGGCGAGGACCTCGACACTGCGGCGGACGAGGTACTCGAGACGGTCGATGTACCGGCCGCTCGTCGCCTTCTCCTCGGTGGTGACCGCGAAGAGCGCGTTGAGCGCGCGCGACAGTGCCAGTTCGAGCAGCTCCGACTTCCCGGACACGTGGTGATAGATCGACGACTTCGTGATTCCCAGGCGCTGGGCCAGCACCTCCATGCTGGTGCCGTCGTAACCCTTGTCGTTGAAGACCTTGACGGCGACAGCGAGCAGCGAGTCGAGGTCGTAGCCGGGACGTCCGGGCGATCCGGTCTTCCGTGCGGGGCGTGCCGTAGTCATGCGCGCAATCCTTCCAGGTGCAGAACTCCACCGCATCGGTGCGCCGTCATCCACGGTAGCCGACCGAAGGTTCGGTTGAGGTGACAATACCGTGCCGAACTCGGCGGCGGTGAACCACGTGCCGGGCCCTTGACCGGCGTTCGAGACTGCCTGTGTGATCGGAGAGGAGACCGATTCGCCGCTCAGTCGAGAGGATCACCCATGACCGACACCGCACCCGCCGAGGACCCGCGCGTTGCCATCGTCACCGGGGGTTCCGGCGGGATCGGCCGCGTCACCGCCGAACGGCTCGCGGCGGACGGGCAGACCGTGGTGGTCACATATGCCCACAACCCGGCGCCCGCCCAGGACACGGTGGACGCCATCACCGCGGCGGGCGGGAAG
The DNA here is from genome assembly GCF_042671975.1 of Rhodococcus sp. NPDC127593. Lineage (NCBI taxonomy): Bacteria > Bacillati > Actinomycetota > Actinomycetes > Mycobacteriales > Nocardiaceae > Rhodococcus > Rhodococcus sp. NPDC127593. Next base: position 81,092 of record NZ_JBHXWI010000031.1, read on the forward strand.
GCCTCGGCGGTGCAGGCGGATGTGGCGGACGAGGACCAGGTCGTCATGCTGTTCGACCGCACCGAGGAGTTGTACGGCGGTGTCGACGTCGTCGTGCACAGCGCGGGCATCATGCTGCTGGCGCCGTTGGCCGAACTCGATCTCGCCGATCTGGACCGGATGCACCGCACCAACATCCGGGGAACCTTCGTCGTGGATCAGCAGGCCGCGCGGCGGGTGCGCAGCGGCGGCGCGATCATCAACTTCTCGTCCTCGGTGGTGAAGTTGGCGCTCCCCAACTACACGGCGTACGCCGCGACGAAGGGCGCCGTGGACGCGATCACCCTGATCCTCGCGAAGGAACTCCGTGGCCGCGACGTCACCGTCAACGCCGTCGCTCCCGGTCCGACGGCCACACCCCTGTTCCTCGACGGCAAGCAACAGGACGCTGTCGATCGCCTTGCCGGGATGTCACCGCTCGAGCGACTGGGCATGCCGACGGACATCGCCGAGGTCGTGTCGTTCCTCGCCGGCCCGGCGCGCTGGGTCAACGGCTAGGTGATCTACGCCAACGGCGGGGTCATCTGAGTCAGGCGCCCATGGCCTGGGTCCGGCCCTCCTTGCGGGCCTTCGCCAGCCCACGCCGGGCCAGAAAACCGTTGGCGAGGAGCAGGAGGGTCTTGTTCGGTGGTGCCGCGAACCCGGCCTGGGTATGGGGTGCATACAGCGTCTCGGTGCCCGTGACCTCGATCCAGCCGGTGTTCTGACGCGACTCGAGGCCGACGAGCTCGGCGCGATAGGCGTGGGCGAGCAGGCCTGCGCGGCGGCCGCCCTGCGGCACTCCGGCAGGCACCGTCAGACGCACGCCCTCGCTGCTCGCAGAGCTCACGTCGACCGGTACGACGGCCGGATAGCCGTCCGCCTGACGGTAGGCGAGCAACCGGTGCGCTAGCTTCGCCGCGCGCTCGCCGGTCTTGGCCGCATCCACCCGTGGGCTGGTGCCCTTCTTCGGTGGGGTCTGGGGTTCCGCGTCGACCGCGGGTAGCGGTGCGCCGAACACCTCGGGCGGCCCGGTCAGGTGCAGGTCGGGCCAGGCGACGACCCGCGTCACCGTCACGGTCACCGGTACCCGGTCGGAATAGTACGCGCTGAGCCACCGGTCCCAGAACACGCCGCGGCGTGGCTCGCCCGTGTAGGGGGTGGAGCGCCGGCCGATGTCCTCGAGCAGTTCCGGGTCGGGGGTGGGGTCGAACGTCGCGTCTCCCTGCACGAGCACGTAGCGCTGATTGGTGCCGTCGCCGATCCCGTGCTCGCGGGCGTGGTAGGCGAGCGCCACCCGGGGTTCACCCGTGATGCGTTCGAGCTTGCGGCCGAACCCCAGCGAGGTGGTGAAGCCGACCGTTCCCCGCTGGCGGTCGCACAGCCCGAGGGGTGCCACCGCCGTGACCACGGCCCCGCCTGCGGGCGTGATGTACGCGAACCCGCAGGTCAGATCGCCGCAGATGACGTCGTCGACCTCGTCCGACCAGGTGACCGGCATGAGTCGAGCCTACTCAGCCGACGCGGCACCGGGCCAGTGCCCGGGGGTTGACGACACCCCGGAGTGAATATAGCTTCACTCCAGGTGAGTGATCACTCACACACAGTGATCGTGTCTTCAACACGGCATCGAGGAGCATCCATGGACCTGACCCTGACCGAGGAGCAGAAGGAGTTCCGGCAGCTGGCCCGCGACTTCTTGAACAAGGAGGTCGTCCCGCACCGCGCCGCGTGGGACCGCGCCGAATCGGTGGACACCGCGATCGTCGAGAAACTGGCCGACATCGGCTTCTTCGGCATGACCATTCCGGAGGAGTACGGCGGGCTCGGCGGCGACTACATCACGTACTGCCTCGGCATGGAGGAACTCGGCCGGGCGGACTCCGCGGTCCGGGGCATCGTGTCGGTGTCGATGGGGCTGGTTGGCAAGGTGATCCTGTCGCACGGCACCGAGGATCAGAAGCACGAATGGCTTCCCCGCATCGCGTCCGGTGAGGCGCTCGCCTGTTTCGGGCTCACCGAGCCGGACAACGGTTCCGACCCCGGCAACCTGAAGACCAAGGCGGTACGCACGGGCGACGACTACGTCATCAACGGTTCCAAGATCTTCATCACCAACGGCACGTGGGCGAAAGTGTGCCTGGTGTTCGCGCGCACCGGAGGTCCGGGGCCCAAAGGGGTTTCGGCCTTTCTGGTTCCGACGGACACCCCGGGATTCGAATCGCGCGAGATCCACGGAAAGCTCGGACTGCGCGGGCAGGCGACGGCCGAGCTGTCCTTCACGGACGTGCGCGTGCCGGCCAGTTGCCTGCTCGGATCCGAGGGGCAGGGCTTCTCCATTGCCATGCACTCGCTGGACAAGGGCCGCGTCTCGGTGGGTGCGGGTTGCGTCGGAATCATCCAGGGCTGCCTCGAAGCTGCCGTCGACTACTCCCGCGAGCGCACGCAGTTCGACCGTCCGCTCGCGTCGTTCCAGCTCGTGCAGGACCTGATCGCCGACATGTCCGTCGACGCCGACGCGGGGAGGCTGCTCACCTGGCGGGCGGCCGACCTGATCGAGCGCGTCGAACCGTTCGGCACGGCCGCGTCGAAGGCGAAGTACTTCTGCAGCGAGGCCGCGGTTCGCGCCGCCAACAACGCAATTCAGATCTTCGGTGGGTACGGGTACGTCGACGAATATCCCGTCGCGAAATACATGCGCGACGCGCGGGTGATGACGCTCTACGAGGGCACCAGTCAGATCCAGAAGCTGCTGATCGGCCGGGCGGAGACCGGGGTCAGCGCTTTCCTCTAGCACCACCGAGCGCCGAGTGACCCTTGACACAATCCTCGGCGTGAATGTACGTTCATTCCAACCGAATAGTTGTTCACAGATCATGAACATCACCTCATTGCCGAATCCAGAGAGAGGAATCACCGTGACCGATTACGAAGACATCACCTACGAGGTCGACGGCCCGGCTGCGGTCGTGACGATCAACCGCCCCGCGCGCTACAACGCCTTTCGTGGCAAGACCGTCGAGGAGCTGATCAAGGCCTTCCGCTCGGCGTGGGCCGACGACGCGGTGCAGGCGATCATCCTCACCGGCGCGGGGGAGAAGGCGTTCTGCACCGGCGGCGACGTCAAGCAGCGCGCGGAGACCGGCGACTACGGCCCGACCGAGAGCGGAATGTTCGAGATCGGCCACCTGCACAAGCTGATCCGCGACGTCCCCAAGCCCGTCATCGCCGCGGTGAACGGCATCGCCGTGGGCGGCGGCCACGTCCTCCACGTTCTCTGCGACCTCACCATCGCGTCCGAGACCGCGAAGTTCGGCCAGGCGGGTCCGCGGGTCGGCTCCTTCGACGCCGGGTTCGGGTCCGCGTTCCTGGCGCGAGTCGTCGGCGAGAAGCGCGCCCGGGAGATCTGGTACCTCTGCCGCCAGTACGACGCCGTCACCGCCGAACGCTGGGGCCTGGTCAACTGGGTGGTCCCCGCCGACCGTCTGCTCGAGGAGGCCAAGGCCGTCGCCGCGGAGATCGCGGAGAAGAGCCCCACCACCCTGCGTTTCCTGAAGCAGTCGTTCAACGCCGACACCGACCACCAGGCCGGACTGAGCAACCTCGCGATGTCTGCGCTGGACCTGTTCACGCACTCACCCGAGGGGCTCGAGGGCGCGGCGGCGTTCGCGGAGAAGCGCAAGCCCAATTTCAACAAGTACGTGAACGCCTGAGTCCGACAGCACGGGAAGTGGGAACAACCATGAGCAACAACATCGCAGTGGTCACCGGCGCGGGATCCGGCATCGGCCGCGCCATCGCGCTCGCGCTCGCCGAACAGGGCGAAACGGTGGTCGTCGCCGACCTCGACCTGCAGGCCGCGGAGAAGACGGCAGCCGAACGGCCCGACCGGCTCTTTCCGATGACCGTCGACGTCGCCGACCGGGTGCAGGTCGATGCCCTGCGCGACCGGGTGACGGCCGAGGTCGGCGTCGCGAACGTCCTCGTCAACGCGGCGGGATGGGACCGCACCGACCAGTTCCTCAACGCCACCACCGAATTCGCCGAGAAGGTCGTCGCCATCAACTACCTCGGTCCCGTGCACATGTGCAGTGCGTTCCTCCCCGGCATGGTGGAGGCGGGTAACGGCGGGCGCGTCATCAACCTGGCGAGCGATGCCGGCCGTGTCGGCAGTGCGGGGGAGAGCATCTACGCCGGCGCGAAGGGCGGCGTGATCGCGCTGTCGAAGTCGCTCGCCCGTGAGATGGCCCGGTACCGGATCAACGTCAACTGCGTGTGTCCCGGCCCGACCGACACCCCACTGTTCCAAGCCCAGACGGAGAAGCTCAAAGAGGCTCTGGTGAAGGCCATTCCGTTCCGGCGGCTCGCCCGCCCGGAGGAAGTGGCGGCACCGGTCCTGTTCTTCGCGTCCGAATCCGCGTCGTTCATCACGGGCCAGGTGATCAGCGTCAGCGGTGGCCTCACCATGGCCGGCTGACCGGTACCGGGACGGAGGACTCATCATGACGTACACGTACGATGCCCACGCCTATCGTCAGTACTTCGAGCACGACTTCACCTATCTGAACGGCTTCCGGCGCAACACCCACCGGTATGCCGATCGACTCGCGATGCAGTCCCCGTCGACCGGCGAGAGCTGGACGTACGCCGAACTCGGCGATCGCGTCGACCGGCTCGCCACCGGGCTCGCCCGCGCCAGCGTAGCGCCCGGCGACGTCGTGGCCTACCAGTTGTTCAACGGCCCCGAGTTCGCCCAGCTCTACCTGGCCGGGCAGGCCTGCGGTGCAATCGGCTCGCCGATGAATTTCCGGCTCGCGTCCGGGGAGACGGCGTTCATCCTCGACGCGAACCGTCCCAGGGTGTTCGTCTACGACACCGAGATCGGCGAGATGGTGCGGGACGCGTTGGCACGTTCCACGCACAAGCCCGCCGTCGTCGTCGCCGTCGGGCCGGGAGAACCCCTGCCGAGCAATGGTTTCGAGGTGATCCGGTTCGACGAACTCGTGGCCGAGTCGGCGTCGCTGCCGGAGGTGACGCGCACGGTGTGGGACGAAACCACACGGCTGTTCACGTCGGGAACCACCGGCATGCCCAAGGGCGTGCCGCTGAACAGCATGATCGAGATCTTCAGCGCCCACGACGTAATCATGCACTTCCCACTGACCGCGGAAGACAAGACATTGAACATGACTCCGTGGTTCCACCGCGGCGGACTGTACTGCGCCGGGCCGAATCCCACGTTCTATCTCGGCGCCTCGCTGGTGTCGCAGCGCAGCTTCGACGCCGAGGTCACCCTCGACTACGTCGAGGAATACGGGCTGACGTTCCTGATCGGTGCCCCGACCAACCTGGCGATGCTCGCTCGCGCACAGGAAGAGAAGCCCCGAGACCTGTCCACGCTCAACGGCATCGTGACGATGGGCGCGCCTCTCGAACGGGAGGCGGCACTGCACTATCAGAAGGTGCTGAACCCCCGCATCTTCAATGGGTACGGCAGCACCGAAGGATTCTGGAACACCTTCCTCCGGCCCACCGATCTGCCGGAGATGGCCGGGACAGCCGGTCGCGCCTGCATCGACGACGACGTCGCCGTGGTCAGGCTGTTCGACGACCGCCTCGCCGACGCGCACGAGACGGTCGCCAAGGACGGAACCGAGATCGGTGAGGTCATCGTGCGCTCACCGAAAGGCGCCAACGCCTACGTCGATGCCCCGGAGCCGGAGAGGCAGAAGTTCCGCAACGGCTGGCTCCACATCGGCGATCTGGCCACCTGGGACGACAAGGAGTTCGTGACGATCGTCGGCCGCAAGGACGACATGCTCCTGTCCGGCGGCGAGAACGTGCACCCCGTGCAGATCGAGGAAGCGCTCAACGAGCACCGGTCGGTCACGGATTCGCTGGTGGTCGGGGTTCCCGACGACACGTGGGGGCAGGTCGTCGTCGCGTACGTCGTCACCACCGCACCGGTCCCGTCCGCGGACGATCTGGACGACTTCTGCCGCACGCATCCGATGCTGTCGCAGTTCAAGCGCCCCCGGGCCTACCGTTTCGTGGAATCACTCCCCGTGTCGGCGACGGGAAAGAAGTTGCACTACAAGGCCACCGATACCGCGCGCCGGGAGTTCGAGAGCGGGGCATTCGTCGTCCCGAGCTCCCGCGGATCCCACACCATCGGCTCGTAAAGGACACCGTCATGACCACGCAATCACAACCTCGGCCCTTCAACGCCGTCGACCCACTCGACATCGACTCGCTGTACTCGGACGACGAACTCGCTGTGCGCGACACCGTCCGGAAGTTCTGCGCCGAACACGTCATGCCACACATCGCGGACTGGTTCGAGGCCGGGGAGCTGCCGGGAGCCCGCGAGCTGGCGAGAGAGTTCGGGAAGCTCGGGGTCCTGGGCATGCATCTCGAAGGCTACGGATGCGGAGGATCCTCGGCCGTCCACTACGGTCTCGCCTGCCTCGAACTCGAGGCCTGCGACTCCGGCATTCGCTCCCTCGTGTCGGTGCAGGGCTCCCTGGCCATGTTCTCGATCTGGAACAACGGTTCCGAAGAGCAGAAGAATCAGTGGCTGCCCGGCATGGCGGCGGGCGAGATCATCGGCTGCTTCGGACTCACCGAACCGGATGCAGGCTCCGACCCGGCGTCGATGTCGACCCGCGCCAAGCGCGACGGCTCGGACTGGATTCTGAACGGCCGCAAGATGTGGATCACCAACGGCAGCATCGCCGACGTCGCGGTGGTCTGGGCGGCCACCGACGACGGCATCCGGGGCTTCGTCGTCCCGACCGACACCCCCGGCTTCAGCGCACCCCTGATCAAGCACAAGATGTCGCTGCGGGCCTCGGTCACCAGCGAACTGGTACTCGACAACGTGCGCCTCCCCGAATCGGCTATGCTCCCTGCCGCTCGTGGTGTGCGGGCCCCGCTCAGCAGTTTGTCCGAGGCCCGGTACGGAATCGTCTGGGGTGCGATGGGCGCGGCGAGGTCCGCGTGGGAGGCCGCGCTGCAGTACTCGAAGGACCGCTCCCAGTTCGGCCGGCCGATCGGCGGCTTCCAGCTGACCCAGGCCAAGTTGGCTGACATGGCAGTCGAGCTCCACAAGGGGCAGCTGCTGTCGCTCCACCTCGGCAGGCTCAAGGACACAGCTGGGCTGCGACCGGACCAGGTCAGCTTCGGCAAACTCAACAACACGCGTGAGGCCATCGAGATCTGCCGCACGGCACGCACCATCCTCGGTGGCAACGGAATCTCACTGGAATTCCCCGTCATTCGGCACATGGTCAATCTCGAATCGGTCCTGACCTACGAGGGCACACCCGAGATGCATCAGCTGGTTCTCGGGCAGGCCTTCACCGGCGAGAACGCATTCCGCGGATAGGAGACGAACCACATGACCATCGAATACGAGTCCGAGCACCACCAGTTCCGGGACAGTGTCCGCAGCTTCGTGCGTGAGCGGATCGTCCCGCGGCACGAGCAGTGGGAGAGTGAAAGCTGCCTCGACCCGGCACTGTTCACCGACGCGGGTAAGCAGGGGCTGCTCGGCTTCCCGGTTCCCGAAGCCTACGGCGGTCCCGGCGTCGAGGACTTCCGCTACAACGCGATCGTCGTCGACGAGGTCAACCGGGCGGGTGCCGCCGCCGCGGGCATCGCGTTCTCGCTGCAGAACGACGTCGTGCTGCCGTACCTGACGGACATGACGACGGAGGAGCAGAAGGGGCGCTGGCTTCCCGGAACCGTCACCGGGGAGACGATTCTCGGCATCGCGATGACCGAGCCGGGCACTGGCAGCGACCTCACCGGGATCCGCACCACGGCAGTGCGCGACGGCGACCACTACGTGGTGAACGGCAGCAAGACGTTCATCTCCAACGGCCAGAACGGCACGCTCTTCGTCGTCGCCGTGCGCACGTCGGCAGACACGCACAAGGGGCTGTCCCTGCTCGTCGTCGAGTCCGACACACCGGGGTTCTCCCGGGGCCGCAACCTGGAGAAGATCGGGCTGCACGCCCAGGACACGAGCGAGTTGACGTTCACCGACATGCGCGTGCCGGTGGCCAATCTCCTCGGCGAGGAGGGGCAGGGTTTCTATCAACTCGTCCACAATCTGCCGCAGGAGCGCCTCTCGCTGTCCGTCGGCGCGGTCTCGGCCGCCGAGGGCGTGCTCGAGCAGACCCTGGAGTACGTGAAGGAACGCAGCGCCTTCGGACGGCCGATCGCCGGTTTCCAGAACACCCAGTTCGTTCTCGCGGAACTGGCCACGGAACTCGATCTGGCCCGGACCTACCTCGACGACTGCATCCGGCAGCACGTCCGCGGAGAGCTGACCCCGGCCCGTGCGGCGCGGCTCAAGTGGTGGACCACTGAACTGCAGGTTCGCGTCGCCGACCGGTGCCTGCAGTTGCACGGCGGGTACGGGTACATGCGCGAATACGCGGTGGCGCGCGCGTTCGTGGACGCCCGGATCCAGACGATCTACGGCGGGACCACCGAGATCATGAAGACCATCGTCGCGAAGGATCTCGGTATCTGACGCGGGCCGGACTGCAGTTCCGGCCTCGCGCGGGATACTGTGAATACTCGTTCACCGCAGGTTCTGCCAGCAAGGAGAGGTCATCTGTCATGGCGAAGGACACGTCCGCCCTTCCACTCGACGAAGCCGTCCGCGCCGTGCGCGTCAGCTCCAGGCGACGTCAGGTGCTCGACGCCGCCGTCACGGTGATGCAGCGGACCGGCTTCCACCAGATGTCCATGCAGGCGCTGGCCGACGAGGCCCAGGTGAGTGTCGGGCTGATCTACAAGTACTTCGGTGGCAAGGAGGACATCCTCCTCGCCACGATCGTCGACATCCTCGACGCCTTCCGTGATCAGCTCGAGCCCGCGATGGACGCAGTGGGAACCGACCCCGTCGACAGGCTCGTGGCCGGGTTCCGGCGCTATGTCGAGATCGTCGACGAGAATCTCGATGCCGTCGTGCTGACGTATCGGGAGAGTCGGACACTCGACCAGGACGGGCGTGAGCGGATCAAGGAACTCGAGGTGGCGACGTCCAAGCCGCTCCACGACGCCCTCGACGCCGCGATTGCCGCGGGCATCGCCGGCGATCTCGACGTCGATCTGACGACGTTCGACATGGTGATGCTCGCGCACGGGTGGGCGCTCAAGCACTGGCACTTCGCGGCCCGCTACACGGTGGACCAATACATCACGGCCCAAACGCGATTCATTCTCCGCACCGTCCTGTCGGACCGGAGCGCGGCGAAGTACCGACACCTGACGGAATAACCGCGCATACGCTGGCCGGATGACCAGATGGTGGTTCGACGGGGAGAACACCGGCCCGGGCACCGGCTCGGGCGTGCGCATCGTCGTCGGACACTGGTCGCGATCGCCGCTCGGCGAGTTCGCGGATGTCATGGTCGAACTCGCCGACGGTCACCGCGTACTCCTCGCTCCGTCGGACGCGGTCCGCGACTTCGTCACCGCGAGCTCGCAGTCCGGCGGCACTCGGACCGTCGATGCCGGCGGGTTCGGCTCGACCCCGCAGACTCCGGCTGCCACGTCGATCGTCACCACGATCGTCGACTGCCGCGGTTCCTGCGGGGCAGACCCCCTGGGTGCCTGATGTCGAGGTGTGACCGATGAGCGTCAGAGCGGGTTGAGGCGGGCCTTCAGCAGGCAGAACTCATTGCCTTCGGGGTCGGTCAGGACATGCCACTGCTCCTGCCCTGTCTGGCCGACGTCGGCCGGGCGCGCACCGAGCTTCAGAAGGCGTTCGAGCTCGGCGTCCTGATCGCGGTCGGTGGCGTTGACGTCGATGTGCAGCCGGGATTTCCCCTTCTCCGGCTCGTCCCTGCGACTGAGGATGATCGTCGGCTGCGGACCGCCGAACCCTTCGCGAGGCCCGATCTCCACCGAGCCGTCGTCCTCGTGGTCGAGCACGACGAAGTCGAGGACCTCGCACCAGAACCGCGCCAACACCTCAGGGTCGCGGCAACCGAGCACGAGCTCACCGATACGACATGCCATGAACGAAACCTGCTCTCAGCTGGGAACTGCCTGACTCGGAGACACGACCTAGTCGAAGAGGGTGGGCGCCTCTCCCGGCTGTTCGGTGTCGACAGGCTCGACCTCACCCGCCGGGCTCGTCGCCTTGTGCACGACGGACAGCGTCGTGGTCCGGACTGAAAGCCTGTGCCCGTCGGGATGCTGCAGCGACGCCATGCCCTTGCTGAGCTCGACCACCAGCCAGGGACCGGCGTGACCGGACGCCTGCACCAGATCACCCACCTGTATCTGTACGGCTACCACCGCTTCCTCCCAAGGTTTACTGCATCGGCCTGTGCCCAGCGTAGCGACATCGGCGGGTGTCAGCCGAGTGACGGGAACTCGATCGGATGAGACCGGACCGGCAGCTCGATATGATGCTCATCGAGGTCTGTCCGAGAACTCCACGACTGATCCGAGCATGCACGATGACGCGAATGTGGTCACGGCGATCAATCGGAGCGCTGTCCCGGCGCGGCGCAGCGTCCCCACGGTCGGCTTTCGATGCGGACGCGCACCAGATGCCTGCGCGTCTGATATCGCTCCTGGTGCGTCCGACCACCCCGCCGTTGTGGTTGGGGATCGTGGTCGCCGCCACCGTGATCACCGTGGAAACCGTTGTGGTGCATCAACTCGACAAGGTCGCGCCGCAGAACGCATTCGGTGCGGTGTTCTTGCTCGGAGTTCTGGTGGTCTCGGCTCGGTGGGGATTCGCGCTGTCGGTGATGACGACGCTGGTGAGCGCACTGGTCTATGTCTACTTTCACCTTCAGGTGGAGGGCACGCTACTTCCGACCAAAGCCAGCGACTGGGTGGCCATCCTGGTTTTCCTGCCCGTCGCGCTCGTGGCCAACCTCATGGCCGGACAGGCCCGACTGCGCACCGCAGAAGCGGTACTGCGGCGCCGAGAGGCTGAGGCGAGCCGGGACGAACTCGCGATCCTCGCCGAACACCAGGCTTCACTGCGTCGAGTGGCAACACTGGCAGCGCGTGGGGTGAGCCCCTCGGAGGTGTTCACGGCGGTGGCCGAAGAACTCGCGCTCTGGCTGCATGTGGTCGACGCCGTGTTGCTTCGCTACGAGGGAGACGGCACCGGGACGCTGGTCGCCGTTCGATACGAGCCGGGGGTGATTGGGATGCCCGTCACCGGGGACAGGATCTCGACGGAGGGTGGCGACGTCGGGGCGATCGTGTTGCGCACCGGCCACGGCGCCAGGATCGACAACCACGCACACGTCGGTGGGGCAGTTGCTACGCGCATTCGTGCCGAGGGCTTCGGATCGATCGTGGGAGTCCCGATCGTCGTGGACGAACGGGTGTGGGGCGCGGCGATCGTCGGTTCGCGGCGTACCGAGCCGCTGCCCGCGGACACCGAGGCCCGACTCGGTGACTTCGCCGATCTCGTCGCGACTGCGATCGCCAATGCTGTGACCCGCGCCGAACTGATCGCCTCACGGGCGAGGATTGTCGCGGCCGCCGACGAGGCGCGGCGTCGCCTGGAACGTGATCTGCACGATGGGGCCCAACAGCGGTTGGTGTCGCTGGGACTCGAGGTGCGCTTGGCAGAAGCGTCGGTGCCGGTCGAATGGCAGGACGTGAAGGAGCAGCTGTCGGCCATCGCCTCCGGGCTCAAGGGGGTGTCGGAGGATCTGCGGGAACTCTCGCACGGAATCCATCCCGCGATCCTGGCGAAGGGCGGGCTGGGATCGGCAGTGAAGACGCTGGCCCGTCGCTCGGCTGTCCCCGTGTCCCTCGACGTCGCGCTCGAGGGCCGGTTCGAGGAATCGGTCGAGGTCGCCGCATACTATGTGGTCGCCGAGACGCTCACCAATGCCGCCAAGCATGCCCACGCCTCCGAGGTGGATGTGTCCCTCCGGGCGGAGGACGGCACTCTCCATCTCGTGATCGGGGACGACGGCGTCGGCGGTGCCTCGTCGGGTGCGGGCTCCGGGCTCATCGGGCTACAGGACCGTGTCGAGGCACTCGGCGGCCACATGCAGATCACGAGTCCACCCGGTCACGGGACCACGCTGGAGATCACCATCCCGGTCGCCGGCGAGTGACCTAGGAGATCTTCCTGCTAGCGGGAATGCGTACCGGGAAGTACGGGGTCGACCATGGAAGACATGGTGTTGGAACTCGGTCGTCTACGGTGCCTGATCGTCGACGACAGCCCACGTTTCTCGGATACTGCCCGGCGACTGCTCGAGCAGCAGGGCATCACGGTCGTCGGCGCGGCGTCGAACACCGCCGACGCGGTCCGGTCGGTCGCGGAGCTACACCCCGACGTGATCCTGGTCGACGTCGAACTCGGCGCGGAGAGCGGGTTCGAACTCGCGGAGCGACTCGACGACGAGGCGTACCCGTCAGCGGTGATCCTGATTTCCACGCACGCCGAGCAGGACCTGGCGGACTTGATCTCCGGGAGCCCCGCGGTGGGCTTCGTGTCGAAGTCCGATCTGTCGTCCGACGCGATCCGGGATCTGCTCCGCGCCGGTGACGGAACCGAAGGGGAGCGCGTGGCTCCGGTCAGCGGGCCTCGAGGAAGGTGACGACCGCGAGAACCCGTCGGTGATCGTCGCCGGTCTCCGGGAGGTTCAGTTTGGTGAGGATGCTGCGTACGTGTTTCTCGACGGTGCCCTCGGTGACCCACAGTCGGCGGGCGATGCCGGCGTTGGAACGCCCTTCCGCCATGAGGGCCAGCACCTCCCGCTCCCGCGCGCTGAGTGCGGCGAGCGGGTCGTTGCGCCTGCGGGCGGAGACCAACTCCTGAACCAGCGCGGGGTCGACGACGGAGGCCCCCGCGGCGATGCGCTGGAGGGTATCGATGAAGTCGTCGACGTCGGTGATGCGGCTCTTGAGCAGGTAGCCGATTCCCCGGCCGCTGGCCAGTAGCTCCATCGCGTGTTCGACTTCGGCGTGCGCCGACAGGACCAGGATGCCGACGTCGGGGAATTCGTCGCGGATCGCCCGGGCCGCGTCGAGCCCTTCGGTGGTGTGGGTCGGGGGCATCCGGATATCGACCATCACCAGGTCGGGGGCGCGCTCCCGGACGAGGTCGAGGAGTGTGGTTGCGTCGCCGGCCTGTTCCAGGACGTCGAAGCCGGAGCGTGTGAGCAGGCTCGCCACGCCCTCGCGGAGCAGGACGTCGTCGTCGGCGAGGATCACGCGCAGCCGTGTCGTCACCGGGCCGCTCTCCGAACTCGCCCGTGCCCGCGCCGACTGCGGGTGTTCGCGGGCGTGGTCGTCGCCGATGTCGGTGGGCACGGCCATGTCGTCGACGGTCAGGCCGTGGCGGCGCTGAATCCGCCGCAACTCTTCACCGAACTCGGCGGCGGTCGCGGGCCGATCCTCGATGTTGGCCGCCATCGCATGGTTGATGGCGGAGCGCACGTCGGCGGGTATGTCGGTCTGCGTCGCCTCGGACAGCGTCGAATCGGATGTTGTCGCGTCGGTGGTGTGCGGCACCTGAGTGGCCGTCTGCTCGGCTCGGGGGCGTTCGATGCCCGCGTGACCGTTGAGCGCGCACAGGAGCGTGGCCCCGAGGCTGTAGAGATCCGACGCCGGTGTGGGGGTTTGTCCGTGGAGTACCTCGGGTGCGGTGAACGCGGGGGAACCGGAGACGAGGCCGGTGGCCGTCTCGAATCCACCCGCGATTCGAGCGATGCCGAAGTCGGTCAGTTGAGGCTCCCCGTACTCGGTGAGCAGGATGTTCGCGGGTTTGATGTCGCGGTGCAGGGTGCCTCGCCGGTGCGCCGTCTCGAGTGCCCCGGCTATTTTGACCCCGATGTGCAGTGAATCCTGCCAGCTCAGCGGGCCGGCGTCGCGGACCAGCGCGCCGAGGGAGTCGCGTGGGTGGTACTGCATCACGATGTAGGGCACGCCCGATTCCGTGGTACCGCTCTGGAAGATGCTGACGATATTGGGATGCCCCGACAGTTTGCCCATCGCGTGCTGCTCGCGCAGGAATCGGTCGAGATTGCCCGAGTCGAGTGCGGCGGCAGTGAGCACCTTGAAGGCAACAGTGCGCTCGAGTGAGCGCTGCCAGCAGCGGTAGACCGCTCCGAAACCGCCACGTCCGACTTCGTGGGCATCATCGAAGCCGGCCGCGGCCAGCTCTACCGCAATCGCCGAGAGCGGATCGGACCGCGTCGCCGGAGGATGGAATTCGGCCATCGTCGACCCCGAGTGTCCCCGTTTGTGAGAAAACGCACGATCACCGTCGAAGTGACCGACTTCGAGAATACGTCATCGGCGCCCGGCCCGACACGCCATGACGCCCCCTCGCACACATCGAACAGTCATGGAATTGCAGCTACCTGGAAGACCGAGATTGCGGCTGGTTGCACCCGCAAGCCCCTGCTGGCAGTGGCGACGACGGGCCCCGTTTCCACGACGATTTATATCAATGGTCGTTCGATCATCAACCCATCACCTGCTCCGCACAAGTCGGGGCAGCACAGAAAGAAAATGAAGGTGAGAACAATGAACAAGTTCGCAATCCGCGCGGCGGTCGCCGTGGCCGCAATCGCACCCCTGATCGCCCTCGGAGTCGGAACTGCTTCCGCTGCAACAGTACCCGATGTAGGAGCTACACCTGCTGCTCGCGTCGTGCCGGATGCGGGTCCCGTGACGGACCGTCCGGATTCGGGTTTCCCGTGGGGCTGGCCGGGAACGACGGGGCCTTTCGGACCCGGACGACAGGACGTGGGGCCTTTCCACGGGGAGCTCGGCGGCTTCGGCGGCTTCGGAGGCTTCGGGCACTTCGGCCACTTCGGTGGCTTCGGCGGCCACGGAGGGTTCTAGCCGCGGACGTCGGTGTCGGGTGCACCACCTCTGATCGAAACTGCCCGAAAAACGGGCGCACGCAAGCAGAAGAAAAGGAAAGTTATGTCCTTGCGATCTTTCCATGTCGGATCCCTCGTCAACGAGAACACGGTGTTCAAGAATGAGTTCGGGAACATCACCAACTCGATTCCGACTCCCTGCCCATTCTCGGCGGAATGTCGATCAAGCGAATCGCCTTAGCTCCGAGCGTAATCCGTGAACCTCAGCGATCGATCACATCGAGAACATCGGGAGGGTGAAGGAAACCGGAATGCTCGAGCCGCACTGGCATCCAGTCACGGCCGAACTCGGCTGCGTGCACCGGGGACGCGCACGGATGACAGTGCTGGATCCGGACGGGACATTCGACGCCTACGTCCTCGAGCCCGGCCAGGTGTACTTCATTCCCCGTGCCTATCCGCACCACATCGAGGTCATCGGCGATGAGGACATCCACTTCCTGATCTTCTTCGACCAGGCCACACCGGCGGACATCGGATACCGCGCCACGGCTTCCGCGTTCTCCCGCGAGGTTCTTTCTGCAGCATTCGGAATGTCCGAGATGAACCTCCCGTCGTTCCCTTCACACCCATCGATCCGCTGATCGTGGCGCGGACCAATCCGGTCGACGCCGCCGTCTGACCCGAGTACTTCGACCCCATCGCCCAACACCCACACGAGGAGCATCAGTCATGCCGTACATCACCACGTCCGATGGAACCGAGATCTAATACACCGAGCAGGGAACCGGCAGACCCGTGATCCTCAGTCATGGCTGGCCGTTGTCGTCGGACGCGTGGCAGGTCGAACTCAAGCTTCTCGCCGACGCGGGCTATCGCGCCATCGCCCATGATCGCCGCGGCCACGGACGCTCGAGCCAGACATACAGCGGCAACGACATGGACACCTACGCGAAGGATCTCGCCGAACTCGTCGAGGCACTCGACCTGACGGACATCGTTCTGATCGGCCACTCGACCGGTGGGGGTGAAGTCGTGCGCTATGCAGCGCAATACGGCGTAGGGCGGGTGTCGAAGATCTTCACGGCCGGCGCTGTACCCCCGATCATGCTGAAGTCCGACTCCAACCCCGAGGGCACGCCGATCGAGGCGCTCGACGCCATCCGCGAAGGTGTTCTGAAGGACCGTTCGCAGTACTACAAGGACCTCTCCGTCGCCTTCTACGGAGCCAATCGCGAGGGGGCCACGGTGTCGCAGGGCGCGAAGGACGACTTCTGGCGTCAGGGGATGGCCGTCGGGCTCGCTGCCGCCTACGACTGCGTCAAAGCGTTCTCCGAAACCGACTTCACCGAGGATCTCGAGGCGTTGACCGTGCCCGTCTTCATCGCCCAGGGCGACGCCGACCAGATCGTGCCCATCGCCGCCGCGGCGCTGAAATCCATCCACCTCGTGAAAGACGGCACGCTCAAGGTCTATCCCGGAGCCCCGCACGGGATCTACGGCGCCTACCAGGACGAACTCGATCAGGACATTCTGAAGTTCGTCGGCGAATAGTCTCGCCACGTCGACACCGGCCGCCGCGACCGGAACACCGTTCCGGAGCCCAGATTCACAGATACGCAACCGATTCGGAGAACTGCCGGGTGAGCGTCGACCGCCGGTCACCAACCGAAGGGATCACGGTCCGCCCCGGGCACCCAGGTATTGCCGGGATCGGTCCATTGACGCCGTTTGATCATCTTGCGGGCGGCGCGGTGATTGCGTCCGACGAGCCGGTCGAGGTAGAGATGCCCGGCGAGATGATCGGTTTCGTGCTGCAGGCAGCGGGCCAGATAGCCGGTGCCCTCGACGGAGATCGGGTTGTTGTCGATGTCCACGCCGACGACTCGCGCCCAGTCGGCTCGGCCCGTCGGGTAACGCTCGCCCGGAACGGAGAGGCATCCTTCGAGTTCGTCTGGGTCGGGCATGCTCTCGGGCAGAGGTGATGTCGCGAGTACCGGATTGATGACGTGCCCGCGATGTCGACGGGTGTCGTCGATCAGGTCGTACACGAAGATCGCTCTCGGGTCCCCGACTTGGTTGGCCGCCAGATCGGCTCCGTGAGCTGCGGTGTTGGTCTCGTGGAGGTCGTCGACGAAGGCTGCGAGTTCGCTGTCGAACGCGGTGACCGTCACCGCTGGTGTGGTCAGTCTGGTGTCTCCGGCAATGAGGATCGGTCGAATAGCCATACGGAGGAGAGTACTCAAATGTGAGTACTCCGGTAGAACTGATGGCATGAACCCCACGCGGCTGTTCGTCCTCGGCGCTCTCTCCAAGCGGGGACCCATGCACGGTCACCAACTGCGTCGCGACGCGCGTCTGGATCGGGCCGAACTGTGGTCACGGGTGAAACCCGGGTCGCTCTACGGTGCGTTGCATCGGCTCGAAGACGAGGGCCTGATCCGGCCGTTGCGCACGGAGCGGGACGGCGCCCTGCCCGCCAGAACTGTCTACGAGATCACGGCGGAGGGAACCAGGGAACTCCGAGCGCTCCGCGACGAGGCGTTCACCGAGTTCGAACTCAAACCGGACCCCGTCGACCTCGCCCTGGCTGTCAGTGCAGATCTCGACCGAGAGGTACTTCGCGGCTACGTCGAGGACCGCATCGCGGTCCTCTCGGCACGCGAGCAGCAGTTCGATCACCAGCTCGATCGCCGATGGCCCGACCAGAGCACCGCGGACGATCTCATCGTCGCCCACGCCGTGATGCGCATCCAGACCGAGATCGCCTGGCACAAGAAAGTCCTCGCCGACATCGACAAGCTGGAGGCACGGTGATCCGCGAGGAGGGACGAACCTGTCAACGGCGCCCGCCGGAACGGAGTCGGCGGGCGTGCCGCCGGCGGTCGGCTTCGGTCATCCCACCCCAGATTCCGTACGGTTCGTCCTCTGCCAGGGCGTGGTCGCGGCACCGGGCGAGCACGGGGCAGTCCTGGCAGATCTGCTGGGCGTTCGCTTCGCGACGGGCGCGGGCGTGACCGCGTTCGCCGTCGGGGGAGAAGAACACCGATGATGCGACTCCGCGACACGCTGCCGACTCGCGCCAGTCCTCGGGACGGGGAGCGGCCACGGGGGCCGGTATTCCGGACGTTTCTGCCAACAGCACTGCGGTCCTTCCGTTCCCGGCTCGTGGAACAACTCCACGTGTCGGGAAACAGATATCGATATTCTTCGTGTGAGCGTCGGTATCGGTTACGGGCCGTCCGGTTAACAAACCGGACGGCCCGTTTCAAAGATATACCGGACGACCACTCGACTGCGCCACTGGGTGGGATGTCCAGCAGTGTGGCGGTGGATCGACGCGCTCACGGGGTCGTCGAGGTGTACCGCGTCGCCGAACCGGCACGGGCCGTTGCCCGTCTGTTCCGGGTTCCGTAGCGAGCAGGTCGCGGATCTGGAGTACCCATGTCTCAGCTGATTCATCACAATTTCTGCATCCGTCGGGTAGTCGGTTCGCATGCAACAGATCTCATTGCTCGTCGTTACCGCAATAACCGCGTTCTGACCAGTAGTGCGCGATCTCCTCGCGGTGCGGCGATTCGACTCTGGTCGAACCTGAAGAGGTCAACCGCAGTTGGGACTAGCGAACGTACGTACGTTTGACGTAGTGTTGGAGACCACAGCAATACTTGTACGGCTAAGGAGAACGATGTTTACTCTCGTCGACGCTATTCGGCGTAACGAGCGGCTGGTGCCTCAACGCGAAGCGATCTTCGACGGTACGCGCCGGCTCACGCATGGAGAACTCGCGGACCGGGCGTGGCGGATCGCAGCCGGTCTGCGGGCCCGGGGTGTCGAGCCCGGTGACACCGTCGGCGTCCTGGCGGGCAACTCTGCCTTCAGCATCGAAACCTTTCTGGGCATCGTTGCCGCCGGTGCCGCCTTCGTTCCGTACAACTGGCGATGGGCAACCGAAGAGCTGGCCCACGGCATCAACGAGACCGGCGCACGCGTCGTACTCGTTGGTGATGGTTTCGACGCCGCCATCGCGGAGGTCCTGGCCGGTGACGGCCTCAAAGGGCCGGTCACCGTCGTGCACGAGGGCGACGAGTTCGACCACCTCCTGCGGTCGGAACCGATCAAGGGTGTTCCGGTGGGAGCGTCTGATGCTGCCTGCATTTTGTTCACCGGCGGCACCACCGGGTTCTCCAAGGGCGTTGTGCTCTCGCATTCGGCGATCCTGACCAACGCCGTCAATGAAATCGCCGACTGTCGCATCGGTGGCCGCCCGAACGATCGCGGCCTCGTCGTCACCCCGCTCTTTCACTCTGCCGCGCTGCTGTGCTGGTTCCTGCCCCACTACGTGACGGGGAACAGTTCGGTTCTCGTCCACAAGTTCGTGGAAGACGAGATCGCGGATCTTGTCGCGCACGAGTCGATCACCAACATGTTCCTCGTGCCCAACATGATCCGGCGCATGCTCAAGTCGGGCACGTTCGACACCGATGGGTTCCGCGACAACTTCAAGGCGCTCCACACCGGTGCCGGGCTGCTTCGCATGCCGGACAAGCTGGCTGTGTCGGCACTGATCCCGGACGTCGACCTGTTCTTCCGCTACGGCTTGACCGAAGCCGGACCGATGGTCACCCGATTGCTCCCGCAGGACATGCTCCGGCCGGAGATCGACGGCTCGATCGGCACCGAGTACCTGCTCACCGAGGTCGAGTTGCGTGACCTCTACGACGGCACCCCCACGTCGGTGGGGGAGATCGGAGAGATCTGCGTTCGTGGCCCCAATCTGATGACCGGATACTTCGGCCGCCCGGAGGCCACCAAGGAGGTCCTGGAGGGCGGCTGGTTGCGCACCGGTGACCTTGCTGTCCGCGACGAGAATGGCTACCTGTACTTCCGCGACCGGGCCAAGGACATGATCAAGACCGGTGGCGAGAACGTGTACAGCTCGGAGATCGAGCAGTTGCTCCACACGCACCCAGCTGTCATGGAAGCCGCCGTGCTCGGTGTGCCGAGTGAGGAGTGGGACGAGGAAGTGAGAGCGGTGATCGCCGTTCGGCCGGGTCAGACCGTCACGGAGACGGAGATCGCAACGTTCCTGCGCAAGCACTTGGCCGGATACAAGGTTCCGAAGATGATCGCGCTCGTGGGCCCGAACGCCCTGCCGATGAATCCCAGCGGCAAGATTGTCAAAACCAACATCCGGGCGACGATGGGCTGGTAACAGCCGGGTCGGCAATCGACGAAAATGTGGAACGACTAACGTACGATTGTTCCCGAGACCGCTCGCCGGCTCCCCTGGGAGCCGTCCAATCTACTTCGGAGGGGCACAGTGACTCGAGCAACTCGGGTGACACGCGGTGGCGCGCGCACCAACGTCGCTATTCGCGAGGCCGCGGCCAGGCTGTTCTACGAGCACGGCTACGAGGCCACATCACTGCGCACCGTCGCGAGTGAGGTCGGCATCCAGGTCGGCAGCCTCTACAACCACATCAGCGGCAAGGAAGAGCTGCTGACCGACATCATGGTGTCGGTCATGGACGAACTCCTCGAAGCCGTGAACGAGGCCCTCGTCAGTGTTGAGGGCGGTGCCGTGGGCCGGTTCAAGGCGGCGGTCGACTGCCACATCCGCTACCACGCGGAGCATGCGCGGGAAACATTCATCGGAAACACCGAACTTCGGTCCCTCGGCAACGGGGACTTGGACTTGGTCCTTGCCAAACGCGCCGAGTACGAGCGTCTGCTGCAGAAGCTCGTCAAGGACGTGGCCAAGGAGACCGGCGCCGACATCCTCGATGCCAAACTGCAGACGTACTCGATTTTGGCGCAGGGTGCGCACGTGTCGTCCTGGTACAAACCCGGAGGCCCCAAGTCCCTCGACAAGGTCGTCAACACCTACATCACCATGGCACTGCGGCAGCTCGGCGTCGAGAACGCCAGCTGACCTAGCCATATCTCTGTTCGGCCCGCGCCCCGGCACTGCCGGAGCGCGGGCCGCCAACTCTCGCGACGCCAACCCGAGAATCCCCAGACCGTGGCTTGGCGCGCGGTGCGTGGTTGCCGGCTGCGCCAATCGATGACTACCTGCCGCGCGCTCGAGGTGTAGCGCTGCGCGACGCGTCCCGATGGATCGTCGGATGCAACGGTAATGCCTTGGTGAAGAATACTTCCCGCGTTTTCGATGGTCCCCTGACGGCGTGTTGCGAGTGGTCCCTTCCTCATCCGGTGCACATGGTTGACATTTGCTGTCGCTCAGATCACACTCTAATTAAACAAACGCACGTACGTTTGTTGGTCCACTACTCCGCCGACATCGGCAGGGACGTACATCGAGAGATTGGGAAACTCAATGAGCCGTTTGGAGGGCAAGGTCGCCCTGATCACCGGGGCCGCACGTGGCCAGGGGCGGTCGCACGCACTTGGGCTGGCCAAAGAGGGCGCTGACATCATCGCCATCGACATCGCCGACCAGATCGGCAGTGTGCCGTACCCGATGGCGTCGCTCGACGACCTGAAGGAAACGGCGCGACTGGTCGAGGAGCTGGGCCGCCGCGTGGTTATCGCGCAGGCCGACGTGCGCAACCTGAAGCAGATGGAGGCTGCGGTCGCCGACGGCCTCGCCGAGTTCGGCCGTATCGACATCGTCTGTGCCAACGCAGGCATAATCTCGGCAAACAAGGTCCTGGACCTGACCGAAGAGCAGTGGAACGACATGATCGACACCAACTTGACCGGTGTCTTCCACACCGTCAAGGCTGCGGTGCCGAACATGGTCGAGCGGGGCGACGGGGGTTCGGTGATTTTCACCGGATCGACCTCGAGCCTGAACGGTTACCCGAACGTCGGTCACTACGTCACCGCCAAGCATGGCATCGTCGGACTGATGCACACGCTGGCGAATGAACTGGGCCCGAAGGGAATCCGTGTCAACGCAGTCCATCCGACGAACGTCAACACCAAGCTCCTGCAGAACGAGACCTTTTACGGGCTCTTCCGCCCCGACCTCGCGCACCCGACGCTCGAGGATTCCCGCGACGCGTTCGCCACCATGCACTCGCTCCCGAACATCCCATGGGTCGAGCCCATCGACATCACCAACGCCGTGCTCTTCCTGGCCTCGGACGAATCGCGCTACATCACCGGAATCAACCTGCCCATCGATGCCGGCGCAAGTCAGAAGGTCGGCGGCTAGAAACCGTCGGGTTTCGTGGCGAGGCGGTGTAAGCCTGACCGCGAGACCATCCGCTGCCCCTTCACCCGAAACGTTTCCGTCGGGGGTGAAGGGGCAGTGGGCGTTCCTCCGCGTGCCTCTTCGCCTCTGCTCCGTGAAGGCGGCTCATAGGTACTGTTCGCACCTCGGCGACACTCCGGGGGTGCGGGCAGTACTTCGTTCACGCCAGTCCTCGAAGGGCCGCGAACTGCGGGCGCGGTCCTGTCCTGTGCGCTGAAGTCGGTTCGCCCACCGCATGATGGTGCCATCAGTAACGCTGCCGCCGCCGACAAGAGGAAGTTGGATTTCTTACCGATGAGAACTACGACCTGATTCTCGACGCACTGGCTGACGGACCCGTATCTTTCTCGCCTCGCTGTACACCCCTGGTGGCCCGCTTGACGATCGATGCCCGGCACGCGGAGGGTCTGATGCACACAAAGTGCGCAGTCCCGGTAGCTCAGCTAGTCGCCATCGGTAAGACGGCTGCGGTGATGGACCAGAATGCAACTGGTGCAGATGAATTCGTCATACAGTTTCGGAATCCGCAGACGGCAAATTCTTCACTGGACAGGTCCGCGCCGGGCAGCTCGAAGGGCTCTGCGGTGTCGGTGTCCCCGACGTCCATGACAGGTGACTGGGCTTCTTCTCTACTGGCCGCCAGCTGTTCGCGCGACGTGTCCGTCGACTCGCCGGATTCGATGACTCTCGGTGCGTCGTAGTGGGTGGCCCATGACTGTTCTACCTCATGACCTGTTCGGACCCGGTTCGAGGGTCCGGTGGCGCGATACACTCCCGGGATCGGGTCGCGAGGCGCGAACGGCGGGTGTGGCGGGCGCGCTCGTTTTCGGACATGCCACCCCAGATGCCGTAAGCCTCGGTGGTGGTGAGGGCGTGGGCGCGGCATTCGGCGAGCACGCGGCAGTCCTGGCAGATCTGTTTGGCGGCGTGCTCCCGCTGGGCGCGGCCGCGGCCGCGTTCACCGTCGGGGGAGAAGAACCTCTCGGTGTCGATGCCGCGGCAGGAGGCGCGATGCTGCCAGCCCAGGTTGATCTGGTGGTGCGGATGCTCAGGCACTGCGGGATAGGTCGCTTTCGGAGTCGAACGTTGACATGCTCCGCCGGCCGGAGTGGGGCACGCAAGGGTGCGGCTGGCGGGCCTGGGTCGGTCGCCGACGTTCGTGCACGGAAATTCGATGTGGGCATGGGTGGCGGTGGATCACAGCGAAGCTCTCGTCGGACTGCATCCATCGGTGGGAACGGGAGGCACCGGATCCCGGGCCCTCGTCGTGAGGGCCCGGGATTTCGTGCTGAAGGCGAATGGTGAGGACTCGCGGCGTCAGAGCGCCATTCCACCATCCACCGGAAGAACGACGCCGGTCGTCCAGTCGTCCTCGAGTGCGAACCGTGCGATCCACCGGGCGGTGTCGACGGGATCGCCGACCCTGTGCAGTGGAATCGCCTCAGCCCGCTCGCGGAGTAGCGTCGACTCTTGTTCCGCGCTCATTCCGGCGGTCCGGTAGATCGCGGTCGGCGTCGGTCCGGGAGCGACGGAGTTGACCCGAACCCCCTCAGGTCCCAACTCGAGGGCCCAGCACCGGGTCAGGTGCGCGACCGCCGCCTTCGACGCCGCGTAGTGCGCGTTACTGGCGGTCGGCTTGAGGGCAACCGAGCTGGCCACGTTCACGATGGACCCCCGGCTGCTCTTGAGCGCCGGGAGCAACGCCTGCGTGACCACCGTCGTCCCGAGCACGTTCACCTCGAACAGCGCCCGCACCGACTCGGCACTGACGTCGGCTAGCGGGCCGACCAAAAAAGCGCCTGCGCAGTTGACCACGAAATCAATGCGGCCCCACTGCTTCAACGCCGCCGATGCTGCGGATGCGACCTCCGCCGCATCGGTGACATCGACGGTACGGGCAGAGACATCCTCACGCCCGGCAAGATCTGCCAACGCGTCGTCGCTACGGTCCCACGCGTCGACGCGGGCGCCGTGGTCGGCCAGCACCTCGAGGCAGGCGCGGCCGATCCCGGTGCCCGCACCGGTGACGACTCCGACGAGGCCTTCCCCTCGCGGTGCGAGCACCGGCCTGCTCATACCGGGGTGACGCCGTTGCGGCGGGCGGGTGCGGTGCGGTCCCGCTTGCGGTAGAGCGCCAGGCGCTGGGTGAGTTCGTTGCGCAGCTCGTTCGCGGGCACGACCGCTTCGACGGCGTTCTCGTTGGCGATCTTGAACACGTCGATGCCGGCGGCGTACTCGGCCTGCTTTTCGGCGATGAACGCCGCGCGCTCCTCGGGATCCTCGATGGCCTGGATGCGGTTGTAGTGGATGCCGTTGACGGCGGCGTCGGGGCCCATCAGGGCTGGCTTGGCGGTCGGCAGCGCGATCAGGGCGTCCGGCTGCATCGGGGCACCGGACATCGCGAGGTATCCGCCGCCGTACGCCTTGCGCAGCAGCACCGTGATGCGGGGAACGCGGGCCTCGGAGACGGCGAAGATCATCTTCGCGCCGTGCCGGATGATGCCCTGACGTTCGACCTCGGAGCCGATCATGTAGCCGGCGATGTCGACGAGGAACAGGATCGGGATGTTGTAGGCGTTGCAGATCCAGATGAACCGGGCGGCCTTGTCGGAGGAGTCGGGGAAGATCACCCCGCCCTTGACGGTGGGCTGGTTGGCGACGATGCCGACGCTCTGTCCGTTCAGGCGCGCGAACCCGGTGACCAGTTCCTGGGCGAAGAGGTCCTTGTAGGGGAAGAAGCTGTTGTCGTCGACGAGGGAGTCGATCAGCTCGTGGATGTCGAAGATCTCGGACTCGACCTCGGGGACGATCTCCTTGATGGTCCGGGCACCGGACGGGTCCGCCGGTGCGGTGACCGGGGGCTCCTGCTGCCAGTTCGACGGCAGGAACGACAGCCACACTCGCACGGCGGCAATGGCTTCCGCGTCGTCTTCGACGAGGACGTCGGACAGACCGGAGACGGTCGAGTGCATCTCCGCCCCACCCATTTCCTCGAGGGTGACATCCTCACCGGTCACCATCTGCGCCAGGCGCGGCGAACCGAGGTAAGCGGTGGCGTGACCGCGGACCATGATCGTCAGATCGCACAGCGCGGGCACGTAGGCGGAGCCGGCAGGGGAGGGGCCGAAGAGGGCGCAGACCTGGGGGACGCGGCCGGAGATCTGGACCTGGTTGTAGAAGATGTTGCCCCAGGCGCGGCGACCGACGAAGCTCTCGAACTGCTCGTCGATGCGGGCGCCGGCGGAGTCGAAGAGGTACACGATCGGGGTGCCGGTGGAGTCGGCGAGTTCCTGGGCGCGAACGATCTTCTCGAAGGTGCGCTTGCCCCAGGTGCCGGCCTTGACGGTGTAGTCGTTGGCGATGACGACGATGTCGCGGCCGTCGACCTTGCCGACCGCGGTGACGACGGCGTCGCCGGGCAGGCCCTCGTCGTAGCGGGCGAGTAGGCCGTCCTCGAAGGACCAGCTGCTGTCGAAGAGCAGCTCGAGCCGGTCGCGCACGAGCATCTTGCCTGCGTCGATCTGCTTCTGGCGCTGCTTCTCCGAGCCGCCGAGCCGGGCGGCGGCGAGGCGGATGTCGAGTTCTTCGTGCGGTCCCACCGGGGCTGCGGTGGTCTTCTCGTCGAGAATGTCAGTCATGATCGTTCCAAACTTTTTGGGAGGTAGTGGTTTTCGGTTGTAGCGGTGTGGGACGCTACTTGTAACTGAACAGCAGGGAGGCGCCGCCGTCGATCACGGTGGTGGTGCCGTTGACCCCGCGTGAGGTGCAGCCGGCGAGGAATCCGATGACCGCGGCGACGTCGTCGGGGTCGAGGATGCGCCCGGTCGGGGTCTTGGCCGCCATCCGCTCTGCCGCGGGGCGGTCGAGCATGGGTGTGACCATCGCGCCGGGGGCGACGGCGTTCACGGTGACCGCGGTGCCCCAGAAGTCGAACATCAGGGAGCTGGTCAGGTTGATCAGTGCGGCCTTGGAGGCGGCGTAGGCGGGATACTCGTAGCCGCGGGTGCCGGCGAAGGAGGCGCAGTTGATCACTCGCCCGTACTCGGCGGCCTTCAGATCGTCCGCGAAGGCCTGGGTGAGCAGGAACGGGGCGGTGACGTTGACATCCATGACCTGCCGCCAGGAGTCGGCGGTGGTGTCGGCGAGATGGGTGCGGCGCAGGATGCCGGCTATGTTGACCAGATGGGAAACCTGGCCGAGGTCGGCGTGCACCGCGTCGACTAGCGAGCTGGCCGCCGATTCGGAGGTGATGTCCACGCCGTAGGCGGCGCTGGTGACCCCGTTGTTGCCGAGTTCGGTGGCGGTGCGCTTGGCCGCAACTTTGTCGATGTCGACGCAGGCCACCGCCAGGCCGAGTTCGCCGAGCACCGTGGCGGTGACGGCTCCGAGTCCGCCTCCGGCGCCGGTGACGACCGCGACCGGCGGCCCTGCGGGTGTGGTCATCTCACTCACCTGCCGCCACAACGGTGGCCAGGGATGCTCCGGCCGCGACGACCTGCCCGACCTCGACGTGCAAGGACTCGACGACACCGGTAACGGCGGCGCGGATCGGGTTCTGCATCTTCATCGCCTCCAGCACCATCAGCACCTGGCCCGCCTCGACCTGGGCGCCGACCTCGACGTCGATCTGCGCGACCGTGCCCTGCATCGGGCTCTTGGCCTCACCGCTCGCCGCGGCGCCGCCGCCCCGTTTCTTCCGTGGGCCGCCGGTCGCGGTGCGGCGCGCCTGCGGCTCGGCGACGGGCGCGGCAGCGGCCGGACCGGCGGGGGTGAAGAACGGGATGACGTAGCGGCGGTCACCGACCCACACCTCGTTGCGGGGCAGCATCTCCTCGGCATCGGTGTCGGACAGGTCCTCGACCGGCGGCAGCAGCGAGGCGAAGTCGATGTCGCGCTCGAGCCAGTTGGTGTGCATGGCGACATTGCGGAAGTCCTTGTGCGCAATGATTTGTCGTGCGGCCGGGACGGTGGTCGGTACGCCGTCGATGATCAGCTCGTCGAGGGCGAGGGTCAACCGGTCCAGGGCCCGGTCCCGGGTGGGTGCCCACACGATGAGCTTGCCGACCAGGCTGTCGTAGTACGGCTGGACCTCGTCGCCGGATTCGTAGCCGCCGTCCCACCGGACTCCGGCGCGAGTGGGTGCCTGCACGGTGGCGATCGGGCCGGGGCTGGGCATGAACAGGGCGCCGCGGGTGTCCTCGGCGTTGACGCGGACCTCGATCGCGTGCCCGCGCGGGGCGGCACCGGACTCGGTGATCGACAGCGGCTCGCCGGCAGCGACAGCGAGTTGCTCTGCGACCAGATCGAGGCCGAGGGTCATCTCGGTGACCGGGTGCTCGACCTGGATGCGGGTGTTCATCTCCAGGAAGTAGTAGCGGTCCTGGTCGGCCTCGACAAGGAACTCGACGGTGCCGGCACCGACATATCCGACCTTCTTGGCCAGGCGGACCGACGCCTCGCCCATCGCGCGGCGCAGGTCGTCGGACAGGCCGGGGGCGGGCGCTTCCTCGATCAGCTTCTGGTGTCGGCGCTGGACCGAGCAGTCGCGGTCGCCGATCCATACCGCATTGCCGTGGGTGTCGGCGAAGACCTGGACCTCGACGTGGCGGGCGCTGGACAGGTATCGCTCGAGGTAAACGTCGTCACGACCGAACGCGGCGGCGGATTCCTGTTTGGCGGAGGCGAACGCGGATTCGGCGTCCGCGGCCGAGGCGACTGTCCGCATGCCGCGGCCGCCACCGCCGTAGGTGGCCTTGATCGCCACCGGGTAGCCGTACTCGTCACCGAACGCGATCACGTCCGCAGGGGAGGCGATGGTGCTCTGCGAGCCGGGGACCTGCGGGACGTCGGCCTCCGCGGCGATCTCGCGGGCGGCGATCTTCGATCCCATTACTTCGATCGCCGAGGAAGGGGGCCCGATGAAGATCAACCCGGCGTCCTCGACGGCCTTGGCGAACGCGGCGTTTTCCGCCAGGAAGCCGTAGCCGGGGTGCACGGCCTGTGCGCCGGTGCTCCCGGCGGCCTCGATGATCTTGTCTATCGCCAGGTACGACTCGGAGGCCGAGGCCGCGCCGAGCAGGACCGCTTCGTCGGCAAGGCGCACGTGGAGCGCCTTTTCGTCGGCCTCCGAGTACACGGCGACGCTGGCTACACCGGCCTCTGCACACGTGCGAATGATGCGGACCGCGATTTCGCCGCGGTTGGCGACGAGGACCTTGGACAACATGCCCGGACTCCTTGGGGTTTCGAATACCTGTGCCGATGAGCGCCCCGGTGTGGGGTCGCCTTCGTAAGACCATGCCACTTAGACAAACAATCGTACGTTCGCTTAAGGTACCGTCCGATGTGGTAATGGTCAACGATGGTTCCCGCCTTGCCCGTGGGGCGGGGTCGACGACAGAGAGGGCGCGGACGGTGATTGCTTCTGCCGAACAACTCGAGTTGCTGGTCGACGCTCTGCGATTGACACACGCCGGGGACAACCGGTTCCACGGACCGACCGCGGCGCGCAAACTTCCCCGGCTCTTCGGCGGACAGGTTCTCGCCCAGGCCGTGATGGCGGCCGGTGCGACCGTACCCGCCGATCGGTATCCGCATTCGCTGCATACGCTGTTCCTGCGGGGAGGGAACCCGGCGGCGCCCGTCACCTACGAGGTGACGATCCTGCGCGACGGCCGCTCCTACAGCGCCCGAGCCGTAACCGCCACCCAGGGCGACGACGTGCTGGCGACCCTGCAGCTTTCGTTCGCCACCGATCAGAGCGGCCCCGAGCACGAATGGTCCCCGCCGCTGACCGAGACGGCACCGGACGAACTGTTGCCGCTGCACGAGCGGCTCGAGGGCGAGAGTGCGATGCTGCCGGAGTGGTGGTCGCAACCACACCCCTTCGACTTCCGCTTTCTCGAGCACCCAGAAGCGCTTGCCGCGGCCGGAACCCGGATTCCCGAGCAGCGGTTCTGGGTGCGCGCGGCCACCAGTGTCCCGGACGAGCCGCTGTTGCACACCGCGCTGCTGGCGTATGTCAGCGACCTGACGCTGCTCGATCCCGCGCTGATGCCGCACGGGCGCTCCTGGTACGGCAACCGGGTAATCGCCGGTGCCAGCATCGACCACGCGATGTGGTTTCACCGCCGGTTCTCGATGAACGACTGGATGCTGTGTCGACAGATCAGCCCGATCGCCACCGGCGGCCGATGCCTGTGCACATGCGACTTCACCACCGAGGCGGGTGCGCGCATCGCAACGGCCTCCCAGGAAGGCATCCTGCGCGAACCCTGACCTCGACGAACGTCCGTCAGACCGGCACGATCTCCGACTCGGATGCGAGGAACCAGGTGATGTCCCCGATGAACTCTTCCTCGTGCTCGCGCACCGCATCCGCCTCCGGCGAGGAGAACGCCTGGGCCACCGCAGCGACCGACGGAAACCACAGCTCCGCCATCCCGTCGTACGCCCACTCCGTGCGATGCTCGATCGCCGGGTTCTGCACGTAGCGCTCGAGTTCCGGGAGCTTCCAGACGTACTGGGGGTGCTCGACGTTCCAGTACCGGAGGAATTCGTCGCGAGAAAGCTCGGATTTCGACGTGATCAGCGCAACGATCTTGACGGACATACATTTCTCCTTCTGTCGGTCGGCCGCCGGTAGAAATTCGGCGACCAGTCGGGAATGCACAGCGGCGCTCGACCGGAGATGACAGCTTCCGGTCGAACGCCGCCGTGAGGGGATCAGTGTGAGAGGGTCTTCGTCGTGTCCAGACCTGCCCCGGTCAGGGCACGCACTTGAAGTTCGTCGAAGGCAGCGTCATTTGCCGGCTCGCGACTGAGGTAGCTGCCCACGATGCATCCGAGGAATCCTGCGGGCACCGACAGCAGGATCGGGAAGGCCAGCGGGAACGGAGCGGTGGTCGACAACGAATCCGACAGCAGCGGAGCCAGACTCGGCCACACCAGCGGACCGGTCAAAATCAGCGCCAGAGCCGTCAGCAGACCCGACAGCGCCCCGACTACGGCCCCGAGGGTACGCATCCGCCGCCAGAGCAGCGTCATGATCAGGACGGGGAAGTTCGCGCTGGCCGCGGTCGACGTCGCCAGCGTGGCCAGGAAGGTCACGTTCTGGGTGCCGCCGATGGTGAGGGTGACACCGACGGTGACGATCACCAACGCCACTGCCGCGATCCGGCCGACCGTCATTTCCTCGGTTTCGGGACGGTGGAACGTCTTGGCCCACAGGTCGTGGGCGATCGTGCTCGACGCGCTGAGCACCAGGCCGGCCGACACCGCCAGCAGCGTGGCGATCGAGACCGCGACCACCAGCGCCAGCAGCAGGTCGGACGCGAAGCCGTCTCCACCGCCGAGCCAGACGGTCAAGGCGGGTAGGGCGAGATTGCCGCCCTTGCCGGCGATTTCCTCCCCGCCGGCGCCGAGGGCGGCGCGTGCGGAGATGCCGAGGAACGCGATGAGGACGTTGAATCCGCCGATCAGGCTGATCGCCCAGATCGCGGACTTGCGGGCCTCGATGGCGTCGGGGACGGTGAAGAATCGCATCAGCACGTGCGGCAGGCCGACCGCGGACAACGTCACGGCCACTGCCATGGACATGATGTTCCAGGGTCCCTTGAAGGAGTTGCCGGTGGCCAGGTAGTGGTCGCCGAATTTACTCTGGGAGATCGCCTGCTCGATGATGTTGAGCGGGTTGGGATCGATCCGAATGAGAACCAGGATCACCAGCAGTGCGACGACGCTCATCAGGGCGACGGCCTTGATGATCTGCAGCCACGTCGTGGCGAGCATGCCGCCGAAGAGCACATAGGTCAGCATCAGGACCGCGGCGATCACCACGCCCCAGGAAAAGTCGATCCCGGCCAGTGCCTCCATCAGCACGCCGCCGGCAACCATCTGGGCGAGGAGGTAGAAAACGCAGATGAACAGCGTCGAGATCGCCGAGACGATGCGGACCGGACCGGACCGCAGTCGGGTGGCGAGCGCGTCGGCGAACGTGAAACGCCCTAGATTACGCAGCTTTTCGGCGATCAGGAACATCACCATCAGGAAGATCCCGCACGCGAAGATCGCGTAGACGATGCCGTCCATGCCGTAGAGGTAGGCCAGCCCGGCATAACCCAGCAGGGAGGCCGAGGACAGGAAGTCGCCGGCGATGGCGGTGCCGTTCTTGCGTCCGGTCATACCGCCGCCGGCCGTCCAGAACTCCGCCGACGTCTTCGTGCGGCGCGAGGCGAAGTAGGTCGCCACGAAGGTCGTGCCCAGCAGCAGGATCGTGACGACGACGGCGGTGGTGTTGAATCCGTCAGACATTGCCCGCGACCTCTCGCTCCCGGGTGGCGGGCACGCTCAGCACGGCCGCGGCCAGTACATCCCAGTGGCGTGCGCGCCTCACATACCAGGCGCCGAGGCTCATCACGGTCGCGACGTAGGTGAGGGACAGGATCAACCCGATGCTCAGCCCCGGTACGGGACGTTTCGCGATGATCTCCGGGGCGAAGGCGGCGAAGCCGACGAGCGCGCAGAATGCCACCGTGAAAACGCTCCAGGCAACGGTGAAGAAACTGCGGCGGTCACGTCGTAGGCGGAGCATCGACGGATCCGACCAGAGCCGACTCCAGTCGACAGCGGTCTCGGTGGGAGGCATGGTCACCCTTTCTCGTGGTCGGTGCCGTCTTTCGCGCGTATACCGCGAGTTCACGACGAGTGAGGGCGGGGCCGGGTCGCGTGTGGGATCGAACGGCCCGCACGCCCTCTGTAATGGGCATCACACACGTTATACGAACGGGTGTTTGTTTGTCTAGGCAGGAAAATGAACCTTTCGATGTCTTGGAAAAACGTGCGCTCGTTTGTATTGTGAGTGAGTGACCAGGTCACAGCACGGTGGCGGCCGCACCTTGCGCCCCGAGGGTGCCGTCACCCCGAGCCGGAGGAGTCTCATGATCGGAAGCGGCACCCTGCCGGACACCACAGAGCAAGCGGATCTGCGCGAGATGGTGCGTGAGATCATCGAACGGTATGCACCTCCGCAGCGGGTCAGGGAGCTCGACGACGCCAACGCCTTCGACCTCGAGCTGTACCGTGCCCTCGGAGATGCCGGGCTGATCGGACTCGATGCCCAGGCCGACGGCACGACCGGCGCCGACCCTCGACTTCAGATCATCGTCCTCGAAGAGCTCGCCGCCGGCCCAACCTCGATGGCGGTGTGCCTGGTCGTGCAGTACATGGGCGTCGGCCTGTTCACTGAGTACGGCACCGACCAGCAACGCAGCACCGTCCTGGCCCCCCTCCTCGACGGCCGCGAGCGAGTGGCCTTCGCGCTGACCGAACCCGACGGCGGCACCGACGTCGCCCGCGTCATGCGCACCCGGGCGAAGCAGACCGACGACGGCCGGTGGATCCTCAACGGCGCCAAAACCTGGATCTCCGGTCCGCAGCACGCGAGAAACCTCATCGTCCTGGCCCGAACCTCGACGCCCGAGTCCTCTCCGATCGACGGCATCAGCATGTTCGTGGTCCCCACCGAGACCGCGGGCATCACCGTGAAAGAACTCGACACCTTCGCCATCCACAGCCTCGACACCTGCGAGATCACCTTCGACAACGTCGAGGTGGATGCCGCCGCCGTCCTGGGGCACGTCGACCAGGGGTTCCGGCAGGTGCTGGGCACCCTCAACGGGGAACGACTCAACGCTGCCGCCGCCGCACTCGGGATCGCCCGCGGCGCTCTGGAAGCCGCCGTCGACTACGGCCAACAGCGGCAGGTATTCGGGCGCCCGGTCGGCAGCTTCCAGGCCGGCCAGCACCGCCTCGTCGACGGCGCCATCGCGATCGAGGCGGCCCGCGCCCTGATGCTCCAGGCCGCCGAGGCCACCGCCACCGGCAAACGCGCAGACATCCTCAGCGCCATGGCCAAGGTCGCCGCCTCCGATGCGGCAGTCGCCGTCACCGACGCAGGCATGCGCCTGATGGGCGGATCCGGGTTCAGCAAGGAGTACCCCATGGAGCGGCTGTTCCGGGACGCCCGCCTCTACACCTTCGCCCCACTGACCAACGAGATGCTCCGCAACCACATCGGTGAGAAGCATCTGGGGCTGCCGCGGTCGTTCTGACCGGCGCACCCACACCACAACCAGAAAGGCACACCGCCATGCCCACAATCACCCCCTTCGCCGACGAGCTGAACGCGCTGCCGCCCCTGGCCTCGCGCTACGTCGACGTCGACGCCCTGCCCTGGCGACCCTCCGGGTACGAGGGCATCGAGATCAAGGTGCTGCTCAAGGACGAGGAGAGCGGCTTGCTCACCGCCCTGTTCCGGTGGCAGCCCGGCTCCGTCCTGCCGCTGCACGAGCACGTCCGGATCGAACAGACCTGGGTGCTCGAAGGCAGCATCGTCGACGAGGAAGGCGAGACCACCGTCGGGAACTTCTCCTGGCGACCGCAGGGTAACCAGCACCGGGCCTCCGCGCCGAACGGTGCCCTGGTGCTGTGCTTCTTCTTGACCCCCAACAGGTTCCTCGAGGGCCCGAACGCCGGCTCCACGCTCGAATAACCGCCACCAATCCAGACCCGAGGAGTTTCGCGTTGCCTCAACCCACCATTCATCGCACACGGCTGTTCTCACCGCTGACCCTGCGCGGTGTGACCTTCCGGAACCGCCTCTGGGTGGCGCCGATGTGCCAGTTCTCCGCCGCCGACGGCATACCCGACGACTGGCACCTGGTGCACCTCGGCTCGTTCGCCAAGGGACAAGCCGGACTGGTACTCACCGAGGCAACCGGGGTCAGCCCGGAAGGCCGGATCAGCCGCAAATGCACCGGGTTGTGGAACGACACGCAACTCGAGGCCTTTTCCCGCATCAACCGATTCGTCACCGAGCACGGATCGATCCCCGGAATCCAACTTGCCCACGCCGGCCGCAAAGCCTCCGCACAGGTTCCGTGGGAGGGTGACGGCACCGTCCCGATCAGGGAAGGCGGATGGGAGACGGTCGGCCCGTCGGCGACGGCTTGGGGGGACCAGACCGTGCCGCGCGAAATGACCCTGGCCGACATCGGGAAGGTGGTCACCGACTTCGCAGACGCCGCTGCCCGTGCCTTGGCCGCAGGATTCCGGGTGGTCGAGATCCACGCCGCACACGGCTACCTGCTCCACCAGTTCCTGTCCCCGATCACCAACCGGCGCACCGACGAATACGGCGGCGACCCCGACCGCCGCGCCCGTCTGCTGCGGGAGATCGTGACCGCGGTCCGCACGGTCTGGCCGGAGGAGCTGCCGCTGTTGCTGCGGATCTCCGCCACCGACTGGACCGAGGGCGGCTGGGACGTCGACGACAGCGTCGCACTCATCCGCTCGCTCGAGGGTTCCGGCATCGACCTCGTCGACGTCTCCAGCGGCGGCCTGACCCCGGAGCAGAGGATCACCGTCGGACCCGGATACCAAGTGCCGTTCGCCCGCCGGATTCGCAACGAAACATCCCTGCCGGTCGCGGCCGTCGGGCTGATCACCGATTCCTCCCAGGCCGAGCAAGTCCTCGTCGACGGAGCCGCCGACGCTGTTTTCGTCGGACGGAACCTGCTGCGCGAGCCTATGTGGCCGCTCAAGGCGGCAAAGGAACTCGGCGTCGAGGACACGCTCGACTGGCCGACTCCGTACCGGTCGGCCCGCTACCGCGGCAACATCCCCTGATCTTCTGGTGGGCGCGATCGTTGACATGGATGGGTGCCCACCCGGTACCGTAAGAAAACAATCGTTCGTATGTGGTAAGCGTGCCGGGTCCAGAGACTTCCTCGCCCGCCGGGCGGCATCCACGGCCGCATCATCGCCGCCAGCGTTCGTGTGTTCGCCGAGCAGCTCTACCTGAAGGAGAAAAGATGTCCGAGACCAGCCCGAGCCGTCATCAACTGTTGATCGACGGAAAGTGGGTGGATCCGGTCGAAGGCGGCACTGTCGACGTCTTCAACCCGTCGACCGGAGAAAAGCTCGCCGAGATCGCCGCAGGCGGCCCGCGCGATGTCGAACTGGCGGTGCAGGCCGCACGCCGTGCATTCGACAACGGCCCATGGCGGCGGATGCCGGCCGAGGCCCGCGCCCGGATCCTGCACCGCTTCGCGGACCTCGTCGAGGCCAACGCGGACGAGATCGCCCTCATCGACACGCAGGACTGCGGAAAGCCTTTCGCGTTCATCCGCGACATCGACCTGCCGAACATGGCCGACCTGCTGCGCTACATGGCGGGGTGGACCACCAAGCTCGAGGGACGCACGATCCCGCTGTCGCGGCAGAACCCCGGAGATTTCTTCTCCTACACCCGGCGGCAGCCGGTCGGCGTCGTTGCCCAGATCATCCCCTGGAACGGCGCTGCACTCGCTGCGGTCTGGAAGCTGGCCCCGGCGCTGGCCGCCGGATGCACCGTGGTGCTCAAACCGGCCGAACTCGCCTCCCTGGCCCCGCTGCGCCTGGCGGAGTTGGCCGTCGAAGCCGGTGTGCCCGACGGAGTGGTCAACGTGATCACTGGAACGGGCGCGGACGCCGGAGCTCCATTGGCCGGCCACCCGCAGGTCGACAAGGTCGCGTTCACCGGCTCGGTCGAGACTGGCAAGAGGATCGTCGTCGCAGCGGCATCGAATCTGAGCAAGCTGACTCTCGAACTCGGCGGCAAATCCCCCAATGTCATCTACGACGACGCCGACCTCGACATCGCCGTCGACGGAGTGCTCGGTGCCGTCCTCTATGCCCAGGGTGAGGCCTGCACGGCCGGGTCGCGGCTGTATGTGCAGCGCAACGTCTACGACGAGGTTCAGACCCGTATCGCCGCCAAGGTGCCGGAGATCAAGATCGGCCCCAGCGCCGAGCGCGGTGTCCTGGTCGGCCCGATGATCTCCGACCAGCACCGTTCCAAGGTCAAGACCTTCGTCGAGGGCGCACTCAGTGACGGAGCCGAGATCATCGCCGGTGGTGCCCAGACCCGCGAGCCCGGTTACTACCTCGAGCCGACCGTGCTCGGCGGGGTCGACGACGACATGACCATCGCCCGTGAAGAGATCTTCGGCCCGGTGGTTTCGCTTATGTCGTTCGACGACGAAGCCGAGGTACTGCGCCGCGCGAATGACACCACCTACGGTCTGGCGGCCGGAGTGTGGACGAGCAACGTCGGTCGCGCCCACCGCTTCGCCGAGGCGGTCAACGCCGGTGCGGTCTGGGTCAACTGCTACAACGTCTTCGACGCCGCGCTGCCGTTCGGCGGATTCAAGCAGTCCGGCTGGGGCAAGGAAATGGGCGGCGAAGCCCTCGACGGCTACCTGCAGAGCAAGGCGGTCACCGTCTCGCTCGCCTGACGCCGTTCGAAGCCCCCGCAAACGCCCGGCTGGTGCATCAGCCGGGCGTTTGCACGTTCTGTGGCCGAATCCGGTTCGTTCCCACCGCCCGAACGCCGTGGGCCGGTCCGGTACGCAAGCCTCGTTGTGATCGTTGACACGACAACCGAGGCAGCTCTAACATACGTACGTTCGTTTGAAGGTTGTCGGTTCCATCCCAAGCCACCGCATGCCAGCCGTTCCGAGTGCGATTCACGGTCGAATCCACCACGTGCCGTGTGCACTTCAGTCCACCCCACCCATCCCGACGGCGCCTCCTGCCTTGTCGGCGGAGAATCCAGATACCAGGAGCCACGTCATGGCAACATCGACGCTCACCGGCGCGCGTGTGACCTACACACTTGCGCCCCTCTACAGTTGGTGGGTCCTGCTCGTCAGCCTGCTGTGTTTCATGTGCTGCTTCATCGGTCTGAACACCGTCGCCGTGTTCGGCACGGTCATCCAGGACGACTGGGGGATCAACGCCACCCAACTGTCCTTGCTCACCACTGCGTCGATGCTCACGTTCTGCGTGGTTCCGGTTTTCGCCGGCAAGTGGGCCGCCCGTATCGGGGTGAAGAAGATCGTCGTCATCGGCCTGCTCTGCAATGTCGTTTCGGGGCTGTTGATTCCGGTCGTCGGTGAGTCCTACGCCGGCATGCTCGTGCTACGTCTGCTCCTGGGCTGCTGCGGCGGCGTGATGAATGCGTCCCTGGCCACCCACGCATCCTTATGGTTTCCCAAGAATCGGCGCGGTTTCGCGACCGGCCTGCTGATGGGGTTCCTCGGCGTAGGCTTCTCCATCACCTCGTTCGCCGGACCGTTGATGACCGACAGCGGCATGTCGTGGGAGATCGCCTCGATGTGGCTGACCGTTTTCCCGAGCATCGCCTGCGGGGTGTTGTTCGTGCTGACCGTCAAGGACTTCCACAAGTCCCACCCCGGTGTGCCCTCGATGGACGCCTTGGTCGCCGACCCCGTCGGACTCCGGCGCCCGCACTCGACCCGTTTCGACGCGCTCCCCAAACCGGGATCACTCGCCGAGGCGCTGCGCAGCTCCCGTGTGTGGTGGTCCTCGCTGTACGGTGCGGGCACGGCGATCACCCTCTACGGGCTCTCCTACGCCCTGCCCTTGTTCCTCGAACAAGACCGCGGCATGACGCTGCTCGAGGCCTCGGCGATCATCGGCGTCACCTTCATGTTCAAACTCGTCGCCGCCCCCATCGGCGGGCTGATGTCGGACCGGCTCTTCCGCGGCGAGCGATTCCAGACGAACATGATCGGCGCCGGTCTGGCCGGCATCATGGTGGTCGCCCTGCCCGGGATTCCCGCGAGCACTCTCGGAATCTACCTGTGCATGATGTTCCTGGCAGCCTCGTTGTACGGCGGCACCTACTGGGCGTGGTCGGCGGAACTGTCTCAGCCCCAGGCCAATTACCAGACAAGCGGACTCATCGTCACCGTCAGCAACGTCGGAGCAGTCCTCGCCGCGCCGATGCTCGGATTGATCATCGACGCCACCGGCAGCGCGACCTACGCCATGATCACCATCGGAGTCCTCGGTCTGCTGAGCGTGGAGTGCGCCCGCCGCTCACGATTGTGAGTCGCACTCCTTCCACCCCCTGATCGCCGACCCGCGAGGCCTGCTATTCCAGCCTCTACGCCCTTGCGGGTCGGCGTCCAAACGCTCTCCGGTTCCGGGCGGTTCACACAAAATCGGCGCGCGAACCCGGATCCGGATGGTCCAGCCGCCGTCCGCGACGTAGACCGCGCCGTGCACGAAGCTCGCCTCGTCGGTGACGAGGAACAGCGCGACGTTCGTCAACTCCTCGGGCTGCGCGTGCCGGCCGGCCGGTGCACTGCGCAGCGCCTCGAGGACCGGAAGATCCTCGTTGTACAGAACATACTTGGGCATAACAATTTCCACGGCGCGGGTGCGATCGCGTTCAGCCCGCACATTCTGGTGTGCGTAGTGGAACGACATCTGCCGGGTGAACCCGACGACACCGTGCTTCGAGCTGGTATACGCGGTGCCACCCACCACAGGCGATGAATGCGGCGACCGAGGCGGTGTTGACAATTGCCCCGCCTCCGGCAGGGATCATCGACGGCCGCAACGCGCGGGTCACCAGGAACATGCCCTCGAGGTTGGCTCCGGTGATGCGGTCCCACACGACGACCTCGGCGCCCTCGGCGGAGCACCGTAGAGCGCTCGCCCGGCCAATGCCCGACGCGCCGCCGGTGATCACCGCCGTCCGATCGGCAAGACGCGCGCCCGTCCCACTGGCCGTTTCGATCACAATCGGTCGACGCTAGTCCGTCATCGAATCGGCTGGGCTGCATGGCAATAACTTTCGAATGCGCGCGGACCGCCGACCGTGCGATCGGCCTTGATCGCGGCCGAAGGGCGGCAGGAGCGGGCTGGTGGACATGTCGTGCGTCGCACCCGTCATGGACGTGATGCGCCGCAGGTGCGGGGCGACGGAGGTGCCCCCGTAGCCCCGCATGGACAACACCGGCCTCGCTCGGGCGAGGCCGGGGTTGTTGTCGAATGGTGCCGCGGTTCTAGTACTGCAACGGCACTTATGGCAGGTGGCCGCGTGTTCGGTAATGACAGATGCGGGCCTGGTGTTGTCGGCGCCGTCGCCAGTTCGACCAGGACCAGACGTGCTCGTCGGGGTGGGCGTGTCGCAGGATCAGATACACGAGTAGGCGGCGGATCTCGGGTACCGTGTACCCGATCATGCCCTGATCATCGGTTCCGATTCCCCCTTTACCGCTTCGGTTTTCGTCCCGGCGAGCCAGGCGAGAGCGAGCATCGACAAGGTGATG